>DASRES010000039.1 GCA_035651955.1 Acidimicrobiia bacterium | reverse complement strand
GAGCCCGAGGGCGCGAGGAGGGACCGGACGAGCGCGCGCCGGTCGGACGCGGGCGGCCACGCGACGAGCCCGACGGGCGCGTCCGCGATGCCGTCGAGACCGGCCGGCACGTCGACCACCGGGTGCACGCCGACGTCGGGCACGGGGGCGGCCTCGGGCGCGACGACGTTGGGCGGCGACGCGCTGCGCAACAGCGAGACGACCGGCCCGCACCACCGCCACGCGATCCACCCGCACAGGTCCACGAGCTCGCGGGACGGGCCGGCCGACACCGCGGCCGCGATGGGCCGGAGCCGCTCGGGTTCCGTCTCGGGCGCGACGCCGTCAGCCACGACCCAGCCGCGCACGCGCCGACCGTGGAGCGGGACGCGCACGATCGTGCCGACCGCGACGCGCGCGTCGAGCGCGTCGGGCACGAGATAGTCGAAGTCGCGGTCGACGGCCGGGACGTCCGGCCGTACGCGGACTACGCGAGCGATTCTGCGGCCTTGCGGAGCGTGTCCGCCTGCGACGTGCGCTCCCACGTGAAGTCGCGGTCGGGACGGCCGAAGTGCCCGTACGCGGCGGTCTTGCGGAAGATCGGCCGGCGCAGGTCGAGCCGGTCGATGATCGCCGCGGGCCGCAGGTCGAACTGCTCCTGGATGAGGTCGGGCAGCTTCGCGGGATCGATCTCGGACGTACCGAACGTCTCGACCATGATCGACACGGGACGCGCGACGCCGATCGCGTACGCGACCTGGACCTCGCAGCGCTTCGCGAGCCCGGCCGCGACGATGTTCTTCGCCGCGTGGCGCACCGCGTACGCCGCCGAGCGGTCGACCTTCGTCGGGTCCTTGCCGGAGAACGCGCCGCCGCCGTGGCGGGCCATGCCGCCGTACGTGTCGACGATGATCTTGCGACCCGTGAGGCCGCAGTCGGCGTGCGGACCGCCGAGCTCGAAGTTGCCGGTCGGGTTGCAGAGCACCTCGAACCTGTCGTCCGCGAACTGCTCGGGCAGCAACGGCCGGATGACGTGCTCGATCAGGTCCGGCTTCATCAGGCTCTCGATGTCGATGCCGGGCTGGTGCTGCGTCGAGATGAGCACCGTCTGCAGCCGCTTCGGGACGCCGTTCTCGTACGCGACCGTCACCTGCGTCTTGCCGTCGGGGCGCAGGTACGGGAGCACGCCGGCCTTGCGGACCTCGGACAGCCGGTGCGCGAGACGGTGTGCGAGCCAGATCGGCATCGGCATCAGGTCTTCGGTCTCGTCGCAGGCGTAGCCGAACATCATCCCCTGGTCGCCCGCGCCGATCTCGTCGAAGTGCTCGCCCGTGCCGGCGCGCTGCTCGACCGCCTTGTCGACGCCCATCGCGATGTCGGGCGACTGCTCGTCGATCGAGGTGATGACGCCGCACGTGCTGCCGTCGAACCCGTACGACTCCCGGTCGTAGCCGATCGCGCGGATCGTGTCGCGCACGACGCGCGGGATGTCGACGTAGGCGCTCGTGCTGATCTCGCCGGCGACAACGACGAGACCGGTGGTCGCCATCGACTCGCACGCGACCCGGCTCGTCGGGTCCTCCTCGAAGATGGCGTCGAGGACGGCGTCGCTGATCTGGTCGCACATCTTGTCGGGGTGACCCTCGGTCACCGACTCCGACGTGAACGTGAACGAATCCATGGATTCTCTCTCTGTGGATCAGTGATCGACGCTCACGCGCCGCGGTCTTGCTGGCGCGACCGGTCGCCGAGCAGGCGGTGCACCCTATCGAAGATGACCCTCGCGAGGTCGAGTTTCGTGAGCAGCGGCAGCTCCTCCACCGCCCCGCTCGGGTCGAGGAGCAGCGCGCGGTTCGTGTCCACCTCGAACCCGGCGTCGGCCGCGCTGACGTCGTTGGCGACCATGAGATCGACGCGCTTCGCGCGGAGCTTGTCGGCCGCGTGCTCGCGCACGCGCTCGGTCTCGGCCGCGAAGCCGACGAGCACCTGGCCGGTCTTGCGCTCCCCGAGCGCGGCGAGGATGTCGGGCGTCGGCTCGAGGACGACCTCGGGGAGGCCGTCGCGCTTCTTCAGCTTCTCCGCCGCCACGGCCTTCGGGCGGAAGTCCGCGACGGCGGCGGCCATCACGACCACGTCGACGTCGGCGTAGCGCTCGAGCACCGCGGCGGCCATCTCCTCGGCGGTCTCGACGCGGACGACGTCGACGCCGTCGGCGACCGGGCGGGACTGCGTCGTGACGAGCGTCGTCGCGGCGCCGCGCCGCCACGCCACCTCCGCGAGCGCGTGCCCCATCTTCCCGGACGACCGGTTCCCGACGTAACGGACCGGGTCGATCGGCTCGCGGGTGCCGCCCGCGGTGACGAGCACCCGCACGCCGGCGAGGTCCCGGCCCTGGTCAGCGCCCCCTTCGCGGCGAATCGCCGAGCGATTCGCCGCGAGCAGCACCTCCGCGGCGGCCGCGACGATCCGTTCGGGATCGGCGAGCCGGCCCGCGCCGACGTCACCACCGGCGAGCCGGCCCTCGTCTGGATCGACCACGTGCACCCCGCGGCGGCGAAGCGTCGCCACGTTGTCCTGCACCGCCGGGTGCTCCCACATCTCGGTGTGCATCGCGGGGGCGAGCAGGACGGGCGCGCGCGTCGCGAGCAGCGTCGCGCTCAACAGGTCGTCGGAGATGCCGGCCGCGTACCTGCCGAGCAGCTTGGCCGTCGCGGGCGCGACGACGACCAGGTCGGCGCTCTGGCCGAGCCGGGTGTGCGGGATCGGGTCGGGTCCGTCGAACAGCGACGTGCGCGCGGGCTCCGACGCGAGCGCGGAGAACGTCACGGCGCCCACGAATCGCGTGGCGTCCGACGTGAGCACGGCGGCCACGTGCGCCCCGGCGTCGACGAGCCGGCGGCACACCTCGACCGCCTTGTACGCGGCGATGCCGCCGGTCACGCCGAGGACGATCCGCCGTCCCCGCAGCACCGCATCGGCGTCGCGAGCGTCCATCGCCCGGCCTCGCCCCCGCCGGGGCAGCTACTCGGCCGGCTCCTCGCCGTCGACGGCCTCTTCGTCGGGGTCGGGACGCTCGAACTTGATCTTGTCGACCTCGATCTCCTCGAGCGCGATCGACAGCGGCTTGCGCGACACAGACGTGACCTGGGGTGGGACGATCTTGCCGAGCCCCTCGCCGAGCTGATTGTAGTAGTCGTTGATCTCCCGGGCCCGCTTCGCGGCCAGCGTCACGAGCGTGAACTTCGAGTCCACCTTGTCGAGGAGCTCCTCCATGCGGGGCTCCATCAACGTGATGCGGCGGTCGTCCATCGAGGCTCCATGTCGTCTGGTCGTCTCGGCTGCGGCGTCCCGGCCGTCCGGCCACGCCTCCGCCTCGACTCCTACGGGTGCGGGGAGGGCGCGTCAGGCCTGGTCGGCGGCACGACGGCGGTCGGTCAGGATAGCAGCGACCTCCCCGACCGCCCGATCGAGGTCGTCGTTGACGACGAGGGCGTCGAAGCGGCCGGCCAAGGCCTCCTCGGCGTCCGCCTGCGCGAGGCGCCGCTCGAGGTCGCCGGGGTCGAAGTTGGGGTCGTCGCGGTGACGGGCGAGGAACCGCTCCCGCTGCACGTCTCGGGAGGGCGGCTTCACGAAGACGAGGAGTGCCTCGGGGAACCGCTCCTTGACCGCCATCGCCCCCTGCACGTCGACCTCGAGCAGGACGTCGCGGCCGGCGTCGAGGTTGCGCTCCACGGGCTCGCGCGGCGTGCCCTTCAGGTCGCCGTACACCGCGAACCACTCGAGGAAGCCGCCCGCGTCGCGGAGCTTCTCGAACCGGTCGCGCGACACGAAGAAGTAGTCGCGCCCGTCGACCTCACCGGGACGCGGCGCGCGCGTCGTCATCGACACCGAGTACGTCAGCTCGGGATGCGTCTCGAGCAACCGCCGGACGATGGTCCCCTTCCCCGCCCCGGAGGGACCCGCGATGACGACGAGCCGGCCGCGCACGCGAACGTGACCGGATCGCGCGCGACTAACCGAAGTGCTCGAGCAGCGACGTGCGCTGGTTCGCGCCGAGGCCGCGCAGTCGACGGCTCTCGCTGATGTCGAGCTCTTCCATGATCTTGCGCGCGCGCACCTTGCCAACACCGGGCAACGACTCGAGCACGCTCACGACCTTCAGCTTCGCGACAGTGTCGTCGGTGTCGCTCACGTCGAAGAGCTCCTTCAACGACAACGCGCGGTCCTTCAGCTTCTTCTTCACCTCTGCACGCACACGCCGTGCCTCAGCGGCCTTGTCGAGCGCAGCCTGACGCTGCTCGGGTGTGAGTGACGGGGGAAGGGGCATGGGGCGGGAACCTCCGTGTCGTGACCGGACGTCCGTGAACGACTGAGGCGAGTCGGACGAGACGAAGGGTCAGTATAGGCAGGGCGGATTGACGGGCAACCCGGGACCCCGGGTGCGCGTCAGCGCAGGTGAGACGGTGTTTTCAGAGTGTCGTGCAACGACGCGACGACGTCCGCCGCGGCGCGTTCGGGACTCGCTGCGCGCGTCACCGCGCGTCCCAACACCATCCAGTCACCACCGACGGCGACAACGTCTGCAGGCGTCGCGACGCGCGCCTGATCGTCGCGCGCCGTGCCCGCCGGTCGCACACCGGGGACCATCGCGCGCAGCGACGGGTCGCGCTCCTTCACGAGGCGCACCTCGTGCGCGGAGCACACCACGCCGTCACATCCCGCGTCGATCGTCGCGTCGAGTCGCGGTGTGAACGCGCTCGTGTCGGCGTCACTCGTCAACACCGTCACCGCGAGGACGAGCGGCGCGTGATCGCGCGCGCCGTCACGCGCGCCTTCGACACCCGCGCGCAGCATCGCGACACCACCAGCCGCGTGCAGATTGAGGAACTCGACGCCGTGACGCGCGGCGGCGCGTGAGGCGCGCTCGACGGTGGTCGGGATGTCGTGGAGCTTGAGGTCCGCGAAGACGCGCAGGCCGAGGTCGTGCATGCGCGCGAACGCGACCGGTCCCGCCACCGTGTAGAGCTCGAGGCCGACCTTCGCGATGCCCATCCAGGGTGCGACGCGGCGCGCGAGGTCGACCGCGTCATCGAGGTCGTCGACGTCGAGCGCGACCGCGAGACGGTCGCGGATCTCGGGCGGGGCGACGGGCTCGGGCACGGTCATGCCGGTCTCCTCACGTCGGCCATTCCAGCGTGGCGGTCAGGTCGGCGACCCGGGCGATGGCGTGGCGGGCGCACCAGTCGACCAGGTCGTCGAGGATGCGCAGCGCGGCGCGGGGGTCGTGGAACGAGGCGGTGCCGACGCCGACCGCGGACGCGCCCGCGACGAGCATCTCGACCGCGTCGGCCCCGGTCAGCACGCCGCCCGTCCCCACGATCGGCACGCCGGGCAGCTCCCGGGCGACCTCGGCCACGATCCGCAGCGCGACCGGCTTGATCGCCGGCCCGGACAGTCCCCCGCCGCCGGCACCGAGCGCGGGCCGCCGCGTGACCGGGTCGAGCGCGAGGCCGAGCAGCGTGTTGACGAGGGTGAGCCCCGTCGCGCCGGCGCCGACCGCCGCGGCGGCGATCTCGCGCACGTCGGTCGCGTTGGGCGACAGCTTGGCGAGCACGGGGAGGCCGTCCACGGCGTCCACGACGGCGCGGGTCACCGCGGCGGTCGCGTCCGCCGAATGCGCGAACATCCGCGACCGGTCCTCGACGTTCGGGCAGCTGACGTTCACCTCGAGCGCGACGAGGTCGTCGTGGACGGGTCGCAGCATCTTCGCGGCGAGCGCGAAGTCGTCGACCGTCCGTCCCCAGATCGACGCGATCACGCGCGCGCCGCGTGCCAGGAGCGCGGGCAGCTCCTCGCTCACCCACGTCTCGACGCCCGGGCCCTGGAGGCCGACGGAGTTGAGCATGCCCGCGCTCGCCGGGTGGAGGCGCGGGGCCGGGTTGCCCGCCCACGGGAACGGCGCGAGCGACTTCGTCGTGACGGCGCCGAGCCGCGACGGGTCACACACGCGCGCGACCTCGTCGCCGTGCCCGAACGTGCCCGACGCGGCAACGATCGGGTTCGGCAGCTCGACCGGCCCGATGCGCACCCGCATGTCGACATCCCGAGCGTTCATGCGTCGCTCGTCGTCGTGGTGCAACGACCGGCGACGCATGAACGATCGGGGCACGTCAGACCTCGAGACGGAGCTGGCCGTCGCCGTGGTACTCCTGCAGCGCGCGGACGGTCGGCTCCTGCGTCGTCGCCTCCGCGATCCCGGCCGCGGCGGCGAGCGCGGCGGCGACCGTCGTGACGTACGCGACGCGGTGGACGGTCGCGGCTTGGCGGATGTGCGCGCCGTCGGCGCGCTGCGTGCGACCGCGCGGCGTGTTGACGACGAGGTCGACCTTGCCCGACGAGATGAGCTCGACGGCGTCCACGCCGACCGGTTCGCCGACCTTCGCCACGACGGACTCGACCGGGATGCCGGCGCCCTGCAGCGCGGCCGCGGTTCCCGCCGTCGCGGCGAGCGAGAACCCGAGCTCGGCGAACCGCCGGGCCGCGCGCAGACCCTCGGGCTTGTCGCGGTCGGCGAGGGACAGGAACACGGTCCCCCGGTCGGGCAGCTGGTTCCCGGCGCCCGCCTGGCTCTTCGCGAACGCGAGCCCGAACGACCGGTCGATGCCCATGACCTCACCGGTGCTGCGCATCTCGGGACCGAGCACGGTGTCGACCTGGGGGAAGCGGTTGAACGGCAGCACCGCCTCCTTGACCGCGATGTGCCCGCCACCCGCGGGCGGGTGCAGCACGCCGTCGTCGCGCAGCTCGGCGAGCGTCGCGCCCGCCATGACGCGCGCCGCGGCCTTGGCCAGCGGGACGCCCGTCGCCTTGCTGACGAACGGGACCGTCCGGCTCGCGCGCGGGTTCGCCTCGATGACGTAGACGCGGCCGTCCTTCACGGCGTACTGGACGTTGAGCAGACCGCGCACGTCGAGCGCGTCCGCGAGCGCCCGCGTGTGCTCCTCGATCGTGTTGAGCACCGCGGGGGGCAGCGTCGGCGGCGGGATCGCGCACGCGGAGTCGCCCGAGTGCACGCCGGCCTCCTCGATGTGCTCCATGATCCCGCCGATCACCACGTCGCCGGTCGCGTCACGGAGCGCGTCGACGTCGACCTCGATCGCGTCCTCGAGGAACCGGTCGATCAGCGCCGGGCGCTCCGCCGACAGCCCGCCCTCACGGCCGAGGCTCCCCGCCGCGCCCAGCTCGGCCATCGCCGTGTCGAGCCCGTCGTCGTCGTAGACGATCTGCATCGCGCGACCGCCGAGCACGTAGCTCGGGCGCACCAGCACCGGGTACCCGATGCGCGTCGCGATCTCGCGTGCCTCGTCGGACGACGTCGCGGTGCCGCCGTCCGGTTGCGGGATCCCGAGATGCTCGCAGAGCGCGTTGAAGCGCTCGCGGTCCTCCGCGAGGTCGATCGAGTCCGCAGCCGTACCGAGGACGCGGATGCCCGCGGCGTCGAGGCCGTGCGCGAGCTTGAGCGGCGTCTGCCCACCCAGGCTCACGATGACGCCGGCGACGGAGCCGCCGCCGGTCATGCCGGCGCGGTCGAGGGACTCGCACACCGCGCGCACGTCCTCCGCGGTGAGCGGCTCGAAGAACAGGCGATCGCTCGTGTCGTAGTCGGTCGACACGGTCTCCGGGTTGCAGTTGACCATCACGGTCTCGAACCCGGCGTCACGCAGCGCGAACGCCGCGTGCACGCAGCAGTAGTCGAACTCGACGCCCTGCCCGATGCGGTTCGGCCCGCTCCCGAGGATGACGACGGCCTGCTTGTCGAGCGGCGCGAGCTCGTCCTCGTCCTCGTAGGTGCCGTAGTGATAGGGCGTGCGCGCCGCGAACTCGGCGGCACAGGTGTCGACCGTCTTGTACGTGACGCCGACACCGGCATCGAGCCGGGCGTCCCGGACCCGGCCCGCGTCCGTGTGCCAGAGGTACGCGAGCTGCGTGTCCGAGAACCCGAACCGCTTCGCGCGCCGCCAGTCGGCGCGGGTCATGCGGTCGACGTCGAGCGCGGCGAGGCGATCCCGCTCCTCGACGATCTGCAGGATCTGGTCGAGGAACCACGGGTCGATGCGGGTGGCGTCGTAGACGCGCTCCACGGGGACGAACCGGCGGAGCGCGGCCTCGACCTGGAACAGCCGCTCGGGCGTCGCGACCGCCGCCGCGCGCACGAGCTCGTCGTCCGAGAGCGCGTCGTACGCGGCCTCGCCGGGGTCGCAGTTCAGGCCGGCCCGGCCCGTCTCCAGCGACCGCACCGCCTTCTGCAGCGACTCGGGGAACGTGCGGCCGATCGCCATCGCCTCGCCGACCGACTGCATCATCGTGCCGAGGACGGGCACGGCACCGGGCAGCTTCTCGAACGCCCAGCGCGGGAACTTCGTGACGACGTAGTCGATCGTCGGCTCGAAGCTCGCGGGCGTCTCACCGGTGATGTCGTTGGTGATCTCGTCGAGCCGGTACCCGACCGCGAGGCGCGCCGCGATCTTCGCGATCGGGAAGCCCGTCGCCTTGCTCGCGAGCGCGCTCGAGCGCGAGACACGCGGGTTCATCTCGATGACGACCATCTCGCCGTCCGCGGGGTTCACCGCGAACTGGATGTTGGACCCACCGGTGTCGACACCGATGCGGCGGATGCACAGAAACGCGGCATCGCGCATCCGCTGGTACTCGACGTCGGTGAGGGTCTGCGCGGGCGCGACCGTCACCGAGTCGCCCGTGTGCACGCCCATCGGGTCGACGTTCTCGATCGAGCAGACGACGACCACGTTGTCGGCGTGGTCGCGCATCACCTCGAGCTCGTACTCCTTCCACCCCGCGATGGAGTGCTCGAGCAGGATCTCGGAGACGGGGCTCGCGGCGAGGCCGCGTCCTGCGACCTCGCGCAGCTCGTCCTCGTCGTGCGCGATGCCCGTCCCGCCGCCGCCGAGGATGAACGACGGGCGCACGATCAGCGGGTAGCCGACCTCCGCGCCGACCTGCAGGGCCTCGCCGAGGCTGTACGCGAGACCGGAGCGCGGCACCTTGAGCCCGATCTCCGTCATCGCGGCCTTGAAGCGCGACCGGTCCTCCGCGGTGTGGATCGCGTCGATGCTCGCACCGATGAGCTCGACGCCGAACCGCTCGAGCACACCCGCCTCGTCGAGCGCGACCGCGAGGTTGAGCGCGGTCTGGCCGCCCAGCGTCGGCAGGATCGCGTCGGGGCGCTCCTTCTCGACGACGCGCGTCAGCGACGGCACGTCGAGCGGCTCGACATACGTCGCGTCCGCGAACTCCGGGTCCGTCATGATCGTCGCCGGGTTCGAGTTGACCAGCACGACGCGGTAGCCCTCGTCCTTCAGGACTCGGCACGCCTGCGTCCCCGAGTAGTCGAACTCGCACGCCTGCCCGATGACGATCGGGCCGCTGCCGATGATGAGGATCGTGTGCAGGTCGTCTCTTCTCGGCATCGTGCGGGTCAGCCCTCGGCCATCATCGTGGTGAACTCGTCGAACAGGTACGTCGCGTCGTGCGGACCGGGGCCGGCCTCCGGGTGGTACTGCACCGCGAACGCGGGGACGTCGCGCAGGCGGAAGCCCTCCGCGACGCCGTCGTTCAGGTTGACGTGGGTGACGTCCACCGAGCCCGGGAGCGAGTCGACGTCGACCGCGTAGTTGTGGTTCTGGCTCGTGATCTCGACGCGCCCGTCGCGCTCGTGACGCACGGGATGGTTCGCGCCGTGGTGACCGAACGGCAGCTTGAACGTCCGTCCGCCGAGCGCGAGCCCCAGGATCTGCTGACCGAGGCAGATCCCGAACACGGGGACCTCGCCCAGCAGCCTCGCGACGTTGCCGGCCACGCCCTCGACCGCGGCCGGGTCGCCGGGCCCGTTCGAGAGGAACACGCCGTCGGGCTCGCGCGCGAGGACGTCCTCCGCGGTGGTGGACGCGGGGACGACCTCGACCTGGCAACCGGCGGCCTCGAGGTGGCGCAGGATCGTCGTCTTGATGCCGAAGTCGTACGCGACGACGAGGAACGGCGCGGCCGGGTCGCCCACGCTGTACGCGGCGGGCGTCGTCACGGTGGCTACGAGGTCGATGCCGTCGGTCGCCTGCGCCTCGCTGGCCGCGATCCGCGTCGCGTGCTCGTCGGTGCCGAACGCGCCCGGCATCGCGCCGGCTTCGCGGATGTGACGGGTCAGCCGGCGCGTGTCGATGCCCGCGATGCCCGGCACGCGGTGACGGCGCAGGAACGTGTCGAGGTCGTCGGTGGCGCGCCAGTTGCTCGGCCGCCGCGCGAGGTCGCGCACGATCACCCCGCGGCACGCGGGACGGCGGCTCTCGACGTCGTCGCCGTTCACGCCGTAGTTGCCGATGTGCGGGTACGTGAACGCGATGACCTGTCCCGCGTACGACGGGTCGGTGACGATCTCCTGGTAGCCGCTCAGCGCGGTGTTGAACACGACCTCGCCGGTCGCGACGGCGTCCCCGTGCTCGTCCGCGGGCCAGCCGATCGCCTCGCCCTCGAACGTCGTCCCGTCCGCGAGGACGAGCACCGCCTCCCGGGCCGCGGAACTCACGCGCGACCTCCAACCCCTCGGCGCGTTGGTACACAAGTCGCGGTCATAGGCGCGACTTGTGTACCAACCGGGTGGGTGGGGGTCATCGCCGGGCCTCGCCGTCGACGACGACCGGTTCGCCGCGCAGGACGGTGTGGCGGACGCGGCCCGTCAGCTTCCGACCCGCGAACGGCGTGTTGCGGGCCCGGCTCGCGAGACGGGTGGCATCCACCTCCCACGTGACCGCGGGGTCGATCACGCACAGGTTCGCGGGGCGTTTCGGCGCGATCGGGCCACCGTGACGCTCCGCGATGCCCGCGATCTGCGCCGGCCGCCACGACAGCGCGCCGAGCGCGTCCTGCATCGTCAGCACACCGGGCTCGACGAGCTCGGTGAGCGTGAGCGCGAGCGCGGTCTCCAGTCCGAGCATCCCCGGTGGTGCCTCCTCGAACGGGCGCTCCTTCGACTCGGGCGTGTGCGGCGCGTGGTCCGTGGCGATGGCGTCGATCGTCCCGTCGGCGAGGCCCGCCTTCACGGCGTCGACGTCGGCCTGGGTGCGCAGCGGCGGGTGCACCTTGAACACCGGGTCGAACGACGCGCAGCGCGCGTCCGTCAGCGTGAAGTGATGCGGGGTGACCTCCGCGGTGACGGGGATCCCGCGCACCTTGGCGTCGCGCACGAGCGCGACGGCGCGCGCGCTCGACAGGTGCAGCACGTGGACGCGCGTCCCCGTGATCGCGGCGAGCTCGACGTCACGCGCGACCACGACGTCCTCGGCCGCGGCGGGACGACCCGGGATGCCGAGCCGGCTCGACCACGCACCCTCGTGCATGTGGCCGCCCCGCGCGAGCGCGGGGTCCTCGGCGTGCTGGGCGACGACCGCGCCGGGCAGCGACCGGGCGTACTCGAGCGCGCGCCGCATGACGCCGGCATCGCCGACACAGTTGCCGTCGTCCGTGAAGATCCGCACGCCGAGGCCGTGCAGCTCGGCCATCGGCGCGAGCTCGGCGCCGGCGCGCCCCTTGGTGATGCACGCCGACGCCACAACCTCGCACGCCGTACCGGCACCGCGCGCGAGCACCGCTGCCACGACCGCGGCGTCGTCGAGGGGTGGCTGCGTGTTCGGCATCGCGACGACCGCGGTGAACCCGCCGAGGGCCGCGGCGCGCGCCCCCGTCTCGATCGTCTCCGCCTCCTCGTCGCCCGGCTCGCGCAGGTGCGTGTGCAGGTCGACGAGCCCGGGCGCGACGAGACAGCCCGCCGCGTCGAGCTCGCGCGCTCCCCCGCGCAGGTTCTCGCCGACCTCGACGACGACGCCGTCGCGCACGCGCACGTCGGCGGTGCGCTCGCCCGTCGCGTCGACGACGCGCCCGCCCCGTACGACGAGCTCAGACAATGGAACCCCCCGATCCGAGCAGCGACCACAGCACGGCCATGCGCACGGCGACGCCGTTGGACACCTGCTCCGTGATGACCGACGCCGGTCCGTCCGCGACCTCGGCCGCGATCTCGACGCCGCGGTTGATCGGGCCGGGCGCCATCACGAGCGCGTCGGGCTTCAGGCGGCGCGCACGCGACTCGGTGAGCGCGTAGCGCGCCGTGTACTCGCGCAGCGACGGGAACAGCGCGTCCGACTGCCGTTCGAGCTGGATGCGCAGCAGGTACACGACGTCGAGGTCAGGGAGCACGTCGTCGAGGTCGTACGCGATCTGCGCGGACCAGCCGTCGAGCGACTCCGGCATGAGCGTCGGTGGACCGACGAGCGTGACGTCCGCACCGAGCGCCCCGAGCGCCTTCACGTCGCTGTGCGCGACGCGCGAGTGGCGAACGTCGCCCACGATCCCCACGTGCAGCCCGTCGAGCGCGCGACCGCGGTGCGTCCGCAGCGTGAGCAGGTCGAGCAGCGCCTGCGTCGGGTGCTCGTGGCGCCCGTCGCCCGCGTTCACGACGCTCGCATCCGTCCACGTCGCGACGCGGTGCGGCGCGCCGGCCGACGAGTGACGCACGATCATGGCGTCGACGCCCATCGCCTCGATGGTCATGACGGTGTCGCGCAGGCTCTCGCCCTTGTTCACCGAGGACGACCCGACGGTGAACGTCATCGTGTCGGCCGACAGACGCTTCGCTGCCGTCTCGAACGACAGGCGCGTGCGCGTGGAGTCCTCGTAGAACAGCGACACGATCGTCTTGCCACGCAGCGCGGGCACCTTCGGGATGTCGCGCCTCGTCACCTCGACGAAGCTCTCCGACAGGTCGAGGAGGTCCTCGATGCCGTCGCGCCCCAGGTCGTCGACGGACAGGAGATGCTTCACCGCGCCGCTCCCGTGCCCTCGGGTCCCCAGATCTCGATGCCGTCGGCGCCGCCGTCGACCTCCGCGAGGTGCACGCGCACGTCCTCGACGTCTGCCGTCGGGAGGTTCTTGCCGACGAAGTCCGCCCGGATGGGCAGCTCGCGGTGGCCGCGGTCGACGAGCACGGCGAGCTGCACGGCGCGCGGCCGACCCAGCTCCGTGAGGGCGTCGAGCGCGCTGCGCGCCGTGCGGCCCGTGTAGAGCACGTCGTCGACGATCACCACGACGCGCCCGGTGATGTCGACGGGGACCTCGGTCGGCCCAAGCGGCTGCACGGGGCGCAGGCCGATGTCGTCGCGGTAGAACGCGACGTCGAGCGCCCCGACGGGCACGGACACGCCCTCGAACTGCTCGATCGCGGCGGCGAGGCGCCGCGCGATCGCCGGCCCGCGCGTGTAGAGACCGACGAGCACGACGTCGTCGGCGCCGTGGTTGCGCTCGACGATCTCGTGCGCGATGCGGATCTGGGCCCGGCGCAGGTCGTCGGCGTCGAAGACCCGGATGCGGAGGACGAACGGAGCGCCGGCCGGCGTGTCGCTTCGGGCTCGGCTGTGCGCGGGCGCGGGGCCGGCGTCGGGCGCGGGCATGCGCAGTCCTCCGTAGGAACCTCACGGGATTCCCTTCACGGTCGCGGTCACCGTACCACGGGTGGCAGCCCACCCCGGCCACCCTCGGTTCCGTGAAGCGTGGCGACCACTCTGTGGCCGTGACGATTCACGGAACGGCACGCGGGCGAGTCAGATCAGAGCGCGACGCGGCGGAGGAGTTGCGCGTTGAGGGCGACGACGATCGTCGAGAGGCTCATGAGGACGGCGCCGACCGCGGGGGCGAGCGTGATCCCGGCCCACGCGAGCGCGCCCGCGGCGAGCGGGATCGCGACGACGTTGTACCCCGCGGCCCACACGAGGTTCTGCACCATCTTGCGGTAGCCGGCCTCCGACAGGCGCGCGACGGACACGACCGCGCGCGGGTCGCTCGTCGCGAGCACGACGCCCGCGGACTCGATCGCGACGTCGGTACCCGCGCCGATCGCGATGCCGACGTCCGCGCGCGCGAGCGCGGGCGCGTCGTTCACGCCGTCGCCGACCATCGCGACGCGCAGGCCACGCGCCTGCAGCGCGCCGACAGTCTCGTCCTTGTCCTCGGGGAGGATTTCGGAAATCACCTCGTCGATGCCGAGCCGCGCCCCGACCGACTCGGCGACGTTGCGCGCGTCGCCCGTCACCATCACGACGCGGACCCCGCGCCCGCGCAGCGCGTCGACCGCCTCGCGCGCCTCCGGCCGGATCTCGTCCTCGAGCGCGAGCGCGCCGACGATGTCCGTCTTGTCGCGTACGAGCGTCAGAACGGTCGTGCCGCGCGCACGCCACGCGTCGAACGCCGATTCGAGCTCGGGCGGGAGGTCGACGCCGAGCTCGCGCACCAGCGCGGGACCGCCGACCGCGTAGACCGTGCCGTCGACCGCGGCCTCCACGCCGCGTCCTGTCAATGATCGGAACCCGACTGCCCGGGGCACGTCGTCGCCACGCTGACTCCGTGCTGCCTCGACGACCGCGCGCGCGAGCGGGTGCTCGGAGTCGGCCTCCACCGCGGCGGCGAGCCCGAGGACGGTCGCGCTGTCGACGGTCCCGATGCCCGCGACGTCGGTGACGGCGGGAGCGCCCTTCGTCAGCGTGCCCGTCTTGTCGAACAGGACCGTGTCGACCGTCCGCATGCGTTCGAGCGCGAGCCGGTCCTTCACGAGGATCCCGGCGCGCGCACCGATCGCGGACGCGAGCGCGACGACGAGCGGGATCGCGAGGCCGAGCGCGTGCGGGCAGCTGATGACGAGGACGCCGACGGTGAGCCCGACCGCGCGGCCGACGTCACCGCCGATGCTCCACGCGACGAACGTGACGACCGCGGCCGCGAGCGCGACGTAGAAGAGCAGTGCTGCCGCGCGGTCTGCGAGCGCCTGGGCGCGGCTGTGCGACGTCTGCGCGTCGGCGACGAGCCGTTGGATGCCGGCGAGCGCGGTGTCGGCGCCGACGGCGTCGACGCGGACGCGCAACGCGGAGTCCGTGGCCACCGTCCCCGCGACGACACGGGCGCCGGGCTGCTTCGTCACCGCCCGCGACTCGCCGGTGATCATCGACTCGTCGACCTCGGCCTCGCCGTCGAGTACCGTCCCGTCCGCGGGGACGCGTGCACCGGAGCGCACCAGCACGACCGTGCCCGGCCGCAGGTCGTCGAGCGCGACCGTGCGCGTGTCACCATGCGCGTCGACGACGTCCGCGGTGTCCGGCAGCAGCGCGGCGAGCGCGGTGAGCGCGTCCGACGCCTGCCCCAGCGCCTTCATCTCCTGCCAGTGGCCGAGCAGCATGATCGTGATCAGCGCGGCGAGCTCCCACCAGAAGTCCTCGCTGAACCAGCCGATCGAGCTCGCCAGCGACGCGACGTATGCAACCGTGATCGCCAGCGCGATGAGCAGCATCATCCCGGGCGCGCGGGCGCGCAGCTCGTCGCGTGCGCCCGCCAGGAACGGCCGGCCGCACCAGAGGAACACGACGCTGCCGAGGATGGGCCCGACCCAACCCGCTCCCGGCACGTCGACCGGGTAGCCGAACCAGTCCGCCACCATCGGGCTCGCGACAACGATCGGCACCGTCAGCACGAGGCTCCACCAGAACAGGCGCCGGAACGCGTCGGCGTGCGACCCGTGGTCGTGGTGCCCGTCGTGCTGGCCGTGGTGCTCCATGCGCGCCACTATACCCCCTGGAGGTATCCGTCGGGCAACACTCGGAGGATGGACGTCCCCACCGTCACGTTGCGCAGCGGCGCCGCCATGCCGCTCGTCGGGTTCGGGACATGGCAGCTCAGCGGTCGCGGCGCGTACCGGGCGACGCGGGCTGCGCTCGACGCCGGCTACCGGCTGATCGACACCGCGACGATGTACGGCAACGAGGCGGAGATCGGACGCGCGCTGCGCGACAGCAGGATCGCGCGCGACGAGGTGTTCCTCACGACGAAGCTGCCGCCCGAGAACGCGGGTCGCGAGCAGGCGACGATCGACGCGAGCCTCGCCGCGCTCGGCACCGACCACGTCGACCTCTGGCTCGTGCACTGGCCACCGCGCGACCGCGTCCTCGAGCGGACGTGGGAGCGGTTCCTCTCGATCCGGGACGACGGGCTCGCGACGAGCGTCGGGGTGAGCAACCACAGCGTCGCTCAGGTCGACCGCCTCACGGCCGCGACCGGCGAGACGCCGGCGCTCGACCAGGTCCCGTGGGACCCGTCACGCTTCGACGCGCGCTTCCTCGCCGCGGCGCGGGAGCGCGGGATGGTCGTCGAGGGCTACTCGCCGTTCAAGCACACGAACCTGCGCGACGCGCGGCTCGTCGCGATCGCGCGTGCGCACGGGGTGACGGCTGCGCAGGTCGTGCTGCGGTGGCACGTGCAGCACGAGGTCGTCGCGATCCCGAAGTCGAAGACACCCGAACGCATCGCGCAGAACCTCGACGTGTTCGGCTTCACGCTGACCGACGACGAGATGCACGCGCTCGACACGCTTTCGTGAAGCGGCACCGCCACATAGGCGCGGTGACGCTTCACGGAACGGGGCGGGAGAGGTGCGCGCGGACCGCGTCGGCCTCGACGTCGAGGCGGCGGAGGAGTCCGGGGACGATCCTGCGCTCCGCCATGCCGCCGACGACGGGCGCCTTCACGACGAGCTCACCCGCGAAGAGCCGGCGCGTGCCGCCGTCCCCGTCGACCGTGAGCGTGACGTCCGCGCGGCCGTGCAGCCGTGACGGGTCGGCCTCCGCGGCGAACGTCAGCTCACCGCGACCGGCCTCGACGTCGAGGCGCAGCTCCTGCACCCACGAGAGCTTCCGGTTGCCGAGCAACCGGCGAGCGATCGGATCGAGCTGCCCGGTGTACTCGTACCGGAGCTTCAGCAGCGCGACGTTGCCGTCGCGTTCGCGCGCGACGACCTCCGGCGGCGAGAGGTCGGGCAGCTCGACGCTCGCCTCGAACGCCGGATCGACGAGGAGCGCGCCGACGTCGCGGGGTGACGCACCCGGGAACGTCTGCTCGGCCTCGAAGCGCATCGTCAGAGAACTGCCGGCTATCCGCCCGCGAGCGCGTCGACGAGCTGACCCTGCAGTGAGGTGAGCCAGCCGTACACGCTGTACCCGGCGGCCGCCGGGTCGTCCGGACGGATCTTCCCGTAGTCGAGGTCCTCGGTGACACCGAGGGCGACGCCGAGCGCGAGTCGCGCGTCGTTCAGCACGCCGAGCCACGCCTCCGACTCCTCGGGCGACAGGACGACCTCGACGCGACCGCGCGTCGTCGTCGCGCGATCGAGCGTCGTCGTGAGCAACGAGAGCGCTTCGAGCTTCGTGCGCACGAGCTCCGGATGGACGGCGCTCTGCCAGTCGTGCTCGGCCTGCTCCTCGGTCGGGTCCAGGTACGCGCGCGGGAACAGTCGTTGCCGGATCGCGTCGCCCTCCCCCGCGACGTCGGGCTCGGGTGGGGCGTCGAGGACGGGCTGGAGCTCGTCGGGCAGGCGGCGCAGCAGCTCGACCTCCTCGGGACGCAGACGCGCCACGAGCTCACCCCGACGGTTGCGCTTGAACGCGGAGAAGATCACGCGCGCACCGTCACGCGGGTGTGTCGCGTTCCATCGTCGCCCACAGACCGTGCGCGTGCAGGCGGGCGACGTCCGTCTCGGCCTTCTCGCGGTTGCCGTGCGACACGATCGCCTTGCCCTTGTGGTGCACGTCGAGCATGAGCTTCGTCGCCTTCTGGCGCGAGTAGCCGAACAGCTTCTGGAAGACGTACACGACGTACGACATCAGGTTCACCGGGTCGTTCCACACGATGACGATCCACGGCTTGTCGGTGAGGACGTCCTCGTCACCGATCGGCTCGTCGAGCAGCGGCTCGTCGAGGACGGGCTCCTCGAGCTCGGTCCCGGTGGAGCGGAGCCGCGCGATCACGGCGCGGGTGTGTCCTCGCTCGCGGGGGTGTCGTCGTCGCGGACGTGGTCGGCGATCCGACCGAGCATCCCGTTCACGAAGCGCCCGGAATCCTTGGTCGAGTACTGCTTCGCGAGCTCGACCGCCTCCGTGATGACGACGGCCGTCGGCACGTCGGGCCGGTACATCAGCTCGTAGCACGCGATGCGAAGGACGGCGCGGTCGACCGCGGGCATGCGTTCGAGCGCCCAGTGCTCCGAGAACTTGCGAAGCACGGCGTCGATCTCCTCGCGATGGTCGTCGACACCCGCGAGCACCTCGCTCGCGTAGGGGTCCGGCGCGACCGGCTGCTCGGCGAGGAGACGCTCCGCGGGCACGAGCCGCTGCTCGGCTTCGTAGCAGAGCCCGAGTGCCCGCTCACGCGCCTCGCGCCGCGTCGCCATCGCTACCCCACGTCTCAGGCTCGGGTCAGGTACTCGCCGGTGCGGGTGTCGACCTTCAGCGTGTCGCCCGTCTCGACGAACAGCGGGACCTGCACGACGAGACCGGTCTCGAGCGTCGCCGGCTTGCGCGCGCCCGACACGCGGTCGCCCTGGATCCCCGGCTCGGTCTCCGTCACCGTCAGCTCGACCGCGGCCGGGAGGTCCACGCCGACGACCTGCCCCTGGTACATCGGCAGGATGACGGTGTCGCCCTCCTTCATGAAGCTGACCGCGCTGCCGAGCTCGGACGCGGGCACGTTCATCTGCTCGTAGCTCTCGCCGTCCATGAACACGAGGTCGGCGCCATCGCGGTAGAGGTACTGCATCTCGCGCTTGTCGATGACGGCGAGCGGGACCTTCTCGTCGGCGCGGAACGTGCGCTCGAGGACGGCACCGGTGCGGTAGTTCTTCAGCTTCGTGCGCACGAACGCGCCGCCCTTGCCCGGCTTCACGTGCTGGAACTCGACGACCGTCATCAGGCCCTCGGGCAGGTTGAGGGCCATCCCGTTGCGCAGGTCGTTGGTGGAAACACTCATGCTTCCGCTCCTGGCGCCTTCGGCGCCGGGCCGCTGGGCCACGCTTCCGCTCGCCTGGCGGCTCGCTCACTCATGACGAGACGACGAGTTCCTTCGGGAATTCGGTGAGGGGCTCGGCACCGGACGCCGTGACGACGACGGTGTCCTCGATGCGGACGCCACCGACGCCGGGGAGGTAGACGCCGGGCTCCACGGTCACGACGTGACCTTCGGCCAACGTACCACGGGCCGTCGCGGCCACCCGCGGGTCCTCGTGGATCTCGAGGCCGACGCCGTGACCGGTGCCGTGCGCGAACGCGTCGCCCCATCCGGCGTCGTCGATGACGGCGCGGCTCGCGCGGTCGACGGCCGCGCACTCGACTCCCGCGCGCACGGCGTCGCGTCCCGCGCGCTGGCTCGCGAGCACGGTGTCCCAGACGCGCCGCGCCTCGGGACCGGGGTCGCCGACGCTGACGGTGCGCGTCATGTCGGAGCAGTAGCCGTCGACGACGCAACCGAAGTCGATGACGACGAGCTCGCCCCGCTGCACCCGCCGGTCCGTCGGGCGCGCGTGCGGCTTCGCGCCGTTCGGGCCCGACGCGACGATCGGGTCGAAGCTGTTGCCGCTCGCGCCACGCTCGCGCATCGCGAGCTCGAGCCGGAGCGCGAACTCGCGCTCGCTCGGCTCCTGCGCGAGCAACGCGCTGACCTCGCGCAACGCGTCGTCGGCGATCGCGCACGCGGCACGGATCCGCGCGACCTCGGCCGGCTCCTTCACGCAGCGCAGCGCCTCGACCATGCCCTCCGTGGGGACCAGCTCGGCGTGCCCGAACCACTCCGACGCGAACGCGCGCTGCTGCGCCCACGTCACGCCGTGCGCCTCGAGCCCGAGCCGGCTGCCGTCGCGCACCGCGTCGCGCAGGATGTCACGCTGCTTCAGCCCGCTCGCACCGATCGCGACGTCGGCACGCGCGCCGGCCGCGGCGAGCTGCTCCTCGGCCTGGGTGGCGTAGCGGCCGTCCGTGACGAGCAGCGACCAGTCGCGCGCGACGAGGACCATGCCGGCCGAGCCGGTGAACCCGGTGAGGTAACGGACGTTCGGCAGCCGCGTGACGAGCAGCGCGTCCAGACCGTCGTCGTCGAAGCGGGCCCGCAGCCGGTCGGTCCGAGCGGCGACGTCCATGGCGGGGAGATCGGTCACGCGCGCTCCCCCAGCTTCGCCAGCGCGCCGTCGACCGCGAGGCGGTACCCGGCGCGGCCGAACCCCGCGACGACGCCCGTCACGAAGGGCGAGAGGACCGACTCCGCGCGCCACGCCTCGCGCGCCGCCGGGTTCGAGACGTGCAGCTCGACCTTCACGCCCTCGAACGTCGCGAGCGCGTCCGCGAGCGCGTACGAATAGTGCGTGAGCGCGCCGGCGTTGACGACGATCGCGTCGCATCGGCCGCGCGCCGCGTGCACCGCGTCGACGAGGTCGCCCTCGTGGTTCGACTGCACGTGCTCGACCTCGTACCCACGCGCCGCGGCCGCCTCACGGGCGTCGCGCACCATGTCGTCGAGCGTGTCGGTCCCGTACACGGACGGCTCGCGCTCGCCGAACAGGTTCAGGTTCGGGCCCGAGAGCAACAAGATCGTCGGCATCGGTGCTCAGCCTCGCACGCCGACGGCGCGGAGCGCGTGCTCCAGCGCGGCGGCCGGCGGGTCGTCGACCGTCTCGAGCACGCGACCGCGGTCGGCGGGCACGACGAACGTCAACCCACCCTTCGCCTTCTTGTCGCGGCGCATCACCGCGAGCAGCGCGGCGGGCGTGAGCGCGTCACCGTCGGGGACGTCGACGGGGAGGCCGAGCGCCGCGGGAAGGTCGCGGAAGCGAGCCGCGGTGTCACGATCGACGCGCTCGGTCGCGTACGCGAGCTCGCCGATGAACGCGAGGCCGACCGCGACGGCCTCACCGTGGCGGAGGTCGTAGCCGCCGGCGGTCTCGAGCGCGTGCGCGAGCGTGTGTCCGAGGTTCAGCGTCGCGCGTACACCGGTCCGCTCCTGCGGGTCGGCGTCGACGACCGCCTGCTTGATCGCGATGCACCGGCGCACGAGGTCGCCGAGGACGTCGGGATCACGCGCGAGGACGTCGTCGCGCCGCGCGTCGAGGATGTCCGCGACCTCGGCACCCTGGGGCATGAGCGCGTACTTCGCCACCTCTCCCAATCCCGAGCGGAACTCCCGCTCGGGCAACGTCGAGAGCGTCGCGGTGTCGGCGACGACGGCGACCGGCAGGTGGAACGCGCCGACGAGGTTCTTCCCCTCGGGGAGGTTCACACCCGTCTTGCCGCCGACCGCGGAGTCCACCTGCGCGAGCAACGTCGTCGGCACCTGCACGACGTCGACACCACGGTGGTACACCGCGGCGGCGAACCCCGCCGTGTCGCCGACCACGCCGCCACCGAGCGCGACGACCGCGTCCGCGCGCAGCAGACCCGACGACGCGAAGTGGCGGCACAGCGTCTCGACCGTCGTGAGCGACTTCTCGTCCTCGCCGTCGCCGATCGTGACCGTCTCGCACGCGACGCCCACGCCGCCCAGGGCCTCGGCGACGGTGTCCCCATACAACGCCGCGACCGCCGGCTGCGTCACGACGACGACACGACGCCGCCCGCGCAGCACGCGCGCGACGTCGCGCAGGACGCCGTTGCCGACGACGGTCTCGGAGGCGGTCACGGGACCGTCGCGCGGTACACGCGCAGCACCACGTCGGCGACCTCGGCGGGGTTGCGGCCCACGGTGTCGACGACCGCGTCGGCCGCGTCCGCGTACGCGGACTCGCGCAGCAGCGCGAGCCGTTCGAGCGTGGCCGTCACCTGCGGCGGCCGTGGCCGCGCACCCGCCGGGCCCGCGAGCAGCGGGCGGCCGTCGCCGCGACCGACGCGCTCGGTCAGGACCGCGGGCGGCGCCTGCAGCCACACGACGAGCCCGGCGCGCTCGAGCCGGCGACGGTTCTTCGCGTCGACCACGGCACCGCCGCCGCACGCGATCACCGCGGGGACGGGCGACGCGCACGCGTCCTCGAGCACGCGGCTCTCGAGCGCGCGGAAGTGCGCCTCGCCGCGCGTCGCGAACAACGTCGGGACGGGCATGCGCGCGATCGTCTCGACGAGCTCGTCCGTGTCGACGAAGGGCCGGTCGAGCGCGGTCGCGCAGCGACGCCCGACGGTCGACTTCCCGACACCCATCAACCCGATCAGCACGAGGTGCGGGCCACGCGAGATGCTCACGGCTCGCTCGGTCAGGACTCGCGCAGCGACGCCAGGTACCCGCGGTGGTTGCGGAGCAGCTCGTCGAGCGAGTCGCCACCGAACTTCCGCATCGCCTCGTTCGCGAGCACGAGCGCGACCATCGTCTCGGCGACGACACCCGCCGCGGGCACCGCGGTCACGTCGGTGCGCTCCTTGAAGGACACCGTCTCGGCCTTCGTCTCGGTGTCGACCGTGCGCAGCACCGGACGGTTCAACGTCGCGAGCGGCTTCATCGCGACCCGGGCGACGAGCAGCTCCCCGGTGGTCATCCCGCCCTCCGTGCCACCCGCGCGGTCCGACGCGCGCCGGTACTCGCGCGCGTCCGCGTCCCACAGGATCTCGTCGTGCGCCTGGCTGCCGGGCAGACCGGACACCGCGAACCCGTCGCCGATCTCGACGCCCTTCATCGCCTGGATGCTCATGAGCGCCTGCGCGAGGAGCCCGTCGATCTTGCGGTCCCAGTGGACGTGCGACCCGAGACCGGGCGGCACGCCGTAGCCGAGCACCTCCACCACGCCACCGAGCGAGTCACCGACCTTCGCGGCCGCCTTCACCGCGGCCACCATCTCGTCCTCGGCCTCCGGGTCGAAGCACCGCACGGACGAGTCGTCGACGCGCTCGAGGTCGTCCGGCGTCGGGCGGGGCTCGCCCGGTGCGCGCACCGCGCCGAGCTGGATCACGTGGCTGAGGACCGACGTGCCGAGCTGCGCGAGCAAGGCCTTCGCGAGCGCACCGGCCGCGACGCGCGCCGCGGTCTCGCGCGCGCTCGCGCGCTCGAGCACGTCGCGCGCGTCGTCGAACCCGTACTTCTGCATGCCGACGAGATCCGCATGGCCCGGCCGGGGCTGGCGCAACGGCTTCGCGGTGACGCCGGGCGCGGCCGACATCTCCTCCTGCCACTTCGGCCACTCGGTGTTGTGGATGACCATCGACACCGGCGACCCGAGGGTGCGGCCGTGGCGGACGCCGCCGTTGATCTCGACGTCGTCGCGCTCGAAGCGCATGCGCGGACCGCGCCCGTAGCCCAGACGCCGACGGGCGAGCTCGGACGCGACGTCCTCGACGAGGATCGGCAGGCCCGCGGGCAGGCCCTCGACGATGACCGTCAGCGCGGGGCCGTGCGACTCGCCGGCGGTCAGGAAGCGCAGCACAGTGTGCGAAGTGTAAGGCGGGCTCGGTGAGGGCCCGGGGCTACTTCAGGACCTGTTGGCCCTGGCAGAGCTGGAACGGCGAGTCGCCGAACAGGAACTGCCCGCACGTACCGCTCAGCGAGACGAGCTTGTAGCTCGTGTCGAACGTCTGTCCCGGCGTCACGGTGTACACGGTGGACGCGACCTGCACGCGCGCGCTCGGCGGGCTGCCGGGCACGACCTCGACGAGCTGCACGACCGTTCCCGCCGACGGGTTCTGGCTCGCGGTCGTCGTCTCCGTCGTGGCACCGGTACCCGTGCCGGTGCCGCTCGCGGTACCCGACGTCGCGGGCGCGGTCGTCGGCGTGGTCCCCGTCGTGCCGCTCGTGTCGGGCGTCGTCGTCACACCCGTCGACACGCCGACCGCGGGCTGGAACGGGTTGCGCTCGGTGAACGTCTCGAAGCTGTCGGGCATCGAGTTGACGGGCGTCGTCGTAGTCGTCGTGGTCGTGCTCGGCGACGTCTGCGCGCGCCGGCCGGACGCGAGCGCGCGCTCGCTCACCGACCGGCTCGACGGGACGGTCGTCGTCGGCGGCGACGACGACGAGCCGCCCCCGCGAGACAGGGAGAACGCGAGCAGGCCGAGGATCACGACGAGGCCGACCCCGCCGATCATCATGACCCGCTTCGTGTCGGACGAGACGTTGCGTGTCGCCGCCATGTCAGCCGACCTGCGTGCTCTGCGTCGTCGTGGACGACGCCGTGGTCGTGGTCGTCCCGGACGTCGTGGGCGTCGTCGGCGTCGTGCCCGTGCCACCCGTCCCGCCGGTGCCACCCGGCCCGCCGGTGCCGCCCGCCGCACCACCCGGTGCCGCCGGCACCGCACGCGTGAACATCCGGCCCGTGATCGACATCGAGAGCGTCGGGTCGGACGTCACGCCCCCCGATGCGCCGCTCTGGCCGCCGCCACTCGACGAGATGTTCACCGTGTCGACGAGGAAGAGTCGCTGCATGTCCTCGAGCCGGTTCAGGTAGTCGAACACCTGGAAGAACCCACCCTGCAGCTGCATCGTGACGTTGATCGTCGTCGGCGCGCCGGCGGTGCCCGCGGTCGGCGGCGACGGCGAGACCTGCAACCAGTTGACACCCGCCTGGGTCGCGATGTCGTTCGCCTGCAGGATGAAGCTCGCGAGATCGGGCGTCGCCGGGACCGCGGCCGAGAGCTGCTGGAGCTGGGCCTGCTCCTTCGTGCGGTTCGCCTCGAGACCGCGCAGGTTGCTCAGCTGCGCGCGCAACGTCTGCTGGCTCTGCTGCGCGGCGTCGGTGTCCTGATGGACCTTCGAGAGGTCGTGGCTCTTCGGCGAGTAGAAGCCGAAGTACCACACGAGCACGATCAGCACGGCGAGCGCCGCGGCGGCGATCGGGACGATCCGCTTCGTCATCGCCGGGCTCATCCGTCCCCCTGCTCCAGCTGCTGGAGACGGTTCGAGCGCGCGTTCGCGTTGAACGTCGCGGTCGACGAGAACGTCACGAGGTTCTGGCCCGTCGAGCCTGCGCCCGCGCCCGCGCCGGACTGACCCTGTCCGCCGCGGCTCGCGGACGACACCCACACGTTCGACAGCGCGGGGATGTCCGAGATGCGCTGGATCCACGACGCGACCGACGTGAAGTCCAGGCCGGTCGCGCTGAACGTGAGCGTGCCCGTCGGCCCGCCCGCGGGCACGGCTCCCGGCGCGGTCGTCGACGTCGTCGCACCCGACGAGCCCGACGTCGTCGTCGTGGCGGCGCTGCCCGAGATGCCGGCCGCGGTGTTCGCGGCCGACGACGGCGCGGCCGTCGCGGTCTTGCTCTGCGTGCCCTGGAAGCTCGTCAGCCAGACGTCGTCCGGGATGACGCGCGCGATGCCCTGCAGCAGCGTTCCCCACGACACGTCGTTCTGCAGGAGCTGCGTCACCTGTGCCTTCATCGCCTCGACCTGGCGCTGGTCCGCCTGCACACCACCGAGACGGGTGATCTCCGCCTGCAGCTGCGTGTTCGACCGCTGCACCGTCTTGAGGTCGTCCTTCGCGTTCGACACGTCGTGCGACTTCTTCACGGTGAGGAAGCCGAGCAGGACGATCAGCGCGACGAGACAGGCGGCGAGCGCGCCGACGAGACGGCGGTCCACCTCGACGCGACGCACGACCGTCGTGAGGTTGATCCGGCGTGTCGCGCCGATGCCGCCGAACGCGAGCCCGATGGGCACCACGAGGTACGGGTCGAGCGCGGGCAGCTCCTCGGGCGGGAACCCGATGTCCGCGACCACGACGTGGTCACGCGGGCGCGCCTCCTCCACGGGGACGCCGAGCACGCTCGACAACCGGTCGACGATGCCGGACAGTCGTGAGGACCCACCGGTGATCAGCGCGCGGCGCAGCGGCGCGGCGCCCGGTTGCGTGCGGTAGTAGTCGATCGAGCTGCGGACCTCCTCGAGGAGGTCGCTGAGCGGCCGCTCGATCGCGGCGCGGGCACGGGCGCCGAGGTCGTCAGGCGCGAGGTCGCCCTGGCGCTTCACGGACTCCGCGGTCTCGGCGGGAAGGTCGAGGTCGCGCGCGACCGCGTCAGTGAGGACGCGGCCACCCGCGCCGAGGATGCGGACGAAGCGCGGCAGCCCGGCCTCGTGGACGACGACCACGGTCGTGCCGCCACCCATCGACACGATCGCCTCCGCGCCGGGCGCGGTGTCGTCGGTCGGCACGATCGTCAGCGCGCGGACGAGCGCGAGCGGCACGACGTCGATCGCGGCCGCGCGCAGCCCGGCGGCCCGGACGGCGTCGACGAGTCGCGTGACCGTCTCGCGGTGCGCGGCGGCGAGCAGGACGCGACTCGTTCCCGTCCCCTCCTCGCCCTCGAGCGGCGGCATGGTGTCGAGGACCTGGAAGTCGAAGACGGCCTCGTCGATCGGGATCGGGATGAGCTCCTGGGCCTGGAAGCGCAACGCGCCCGCGAGGTCCTCCTCGGGCATCGCGGGCAGCTCGACCGGGCGGACGATCACGCGCGGGCTCGCGATCCCGACGCGGACCTCACCCTTGCGTAGCCCGAGCTCGCGCCAGAGGCGCTCGATCGCGGCGGTGACCGCGCCGGGGTCGACGATCTCGCCCTCGCGCATCGCCTCGGGCGGGAGCGCGACCTGACCGAAGGCGCGCAGGACCGGCGACGGGCCGACCTCGATCTCGGCGACCCGTACCGCGTTCGTGCCGACGTCGAGCCCGATCACCCGCCGGGCCACGAGCCCCCTCGCACGTCTCGCATGTCGTCGGCTGCCGGCGGTGCGGGCCGGACGGGCGGCGCGCCGCCGACGATCCGGCTGTCGAGGTACGCCAGCAGGTCCCCACCCTTGATCCGGAAGTGCTTCCCGACCCGGATCGCGGGGAGCTCGCCGGCCTTGATGAGCCGGTACACGGTCATCGTCGACACCCGCATCTCCGCGGCCACCTCACGCACGGTGAGCAGGCCACGCTCAGGCATCGCAAATGTCACGCTACCTACCCCTCTTTGACTCCGAGCACAGTACTGTTCACTAGCAACACCAGTCAACAGCGCCATCAGCCCGGAAGGTTCGGCGCGGGTCCCCCGGCGAAGACCTGCAGGAAGCGTCGTCATTTCCGCCCCCTCGACTTGAGTCGTTCGCGCGAAGCGTGGCGCGCGCACGAGGGGGTGCGGCACGCGGCAGGAATGAACGATGCGGCACTGACCTACGCAATGCGTACGTCAGTGCCGCATCTCTACCGGTGGAGGTACCAGTCGAGGATGAGGTGACCCCACAGCGCCGCGGTGAGCGTGCCCGCGGCGAGGAAGGGGCCGAAGGGGACGTGGTCCCGGCGGGACCGCAGCCGCGTCACGATGAGCCCGACGCCGACGACCGCGCCGTAGACGAACCCGAGGAAGAGGCCGAGCGCGACATAGCCCCACCCGAGCCAGCCGAGCGCGAGCCCGAGCACGAACGAGAGGCGGACGTCGCCGAACCCCATCCCGCGCGGCGAGACGAGGTGGATGGTGAAGAAGGCGACGAACGCGACCGCGCCGGCCGCGAGCGCCCGCAGCCAGCGGGCCGGGTCGCCGTCACCGACCGCGCCGACGGCGAGGAGCACCGCGCACGCGATCCCGAGCGGGTACACGACCCGGTTCGGGAGCAGGTAGTGCTCGAGGTCGATGACCGACAGCGCGAGCAGCCCGGCGCCGAGGACGAGGAAGGCGGGGAGCGCCCACGACCCGGCGAAGCGCCACCCCAGCCCCGCCCACAGCGCGCCGCACGCGAGCTCGACGAGCGGGTAGCGGACGGGGATGGGCGCGTGGCAGTCGCGGCAGCGCCCACGCAGGACGACCCACGACAGCACGGGCACGTTGTCGTACGGGCGGACCGGAGCGTCGCACTCGGGGCAGTGCGACGCCGGCCTCACGACCGACTCCTTGCGTGGCACCCGCCAGATCACGACGTTGAGGAACGAGCCGACGAGCAGCCCGAAGATCCCTGCGATGACGGCGGTCGCCACGTTCACGGTCTACGCGTCGGCGCGCGTGCGGGCGAGGTTGAGCCCGGCGACCGTGTTCGCGCGCGTCAGCGCGTGCGACGCGTCGCCGGCGCGCTGTTCGAGCGGCGCATCTTCACGAGCAGCCCGATGAGGCCGGCGACGACGACGAGTCCGATGATCTGCAGTGCACCCATGGAGTGTTCTTCCTCCGGAGAGAGCGGGACGACAGGTGGGGTATCGGCGTGCGCAGCGCAAAGGTTGAACGCGGTGCGCGCGAATCCTGCGACGATTTCCCCGCACACGCCGAAGGGCCCGGAGGCGAACCTCCGGGCCCTCTCGTTCGGCGTTGGTCGGGTTCGGGTTACGACCAGGCGCTCGCCCAGGTCGCGTTGCTCGCCGCCTGGAGCGTGCACGCACCGTTCGTGTCACCGAACGACGCGTACGCCGTGCCGACGGTGCGACCCTGAGGCGCCGCGGCGCCCTGGATGTCGCTGATCGCCCAGCACTTGTTGTCGTTCGAACGGGCGACGAGGAGGATCTCGTCGTACGTCGAACCGTTCGCGCCCGTCGAGATCGCCTCGACGGCAACCGTCTTCGGGTCCGTCGACTGCGTCAGGTCGTAGTTCAACGACGGCTCGACCTGCGACATCCCCGCCGTGCTCGTGTTCGGGTTCGTCGCCGTGCCCGTGGCGTTGGCGTACGTCTGCGCGTCGGTGAAGACCGTCTTCGCAGCCGTCAGCGCGTTCCGCACGTCGGACTGTGCCTGCTTGTCCTGGGCCCGGCTCTTCGCACCGAGGAAGGTGGGGATGGCGATGGCGATGAGGATGGCAATGATCAGCACCACGACCATGAGCTCGATGAGCGTGAACCCCTCCTCCCCGTCACGACGGGCCCTGAGGTTCTTCAGGGTGTTCTGCAGCACTCGCGTGCCCCCTTGTGATGGGTCGGGATGTTCCGGGTGCGAGTCCGTGGTCTCGCCCGTCGGGCTCCCCCCGTCACCGGGGTTCACGTCCTCGGGGTAGTCCGGCCGGCCGTCCGTCACGCCGTCGTCGGCGAGGCGGGATGGGCCCCGTGACTTTGCGTCCCCGCCTCCCGGCGGGTTTGCCTTTTTCCTGAGACTCGCTGAGCTGGTTATCGGTGCCCGCTACCAGGGGCTTGAGCGGAATCTCACCCTGTGTGGTCGGCGTCCCGATCGAGTTCCAGCGCCAGCGAGTTCATGCAGTACCGCAGCCCGGTCGGGCGCGGGCCGTCGTCGAACACGTGCCCGAGGTGGGATCCGCACCTGCGGCAGCGCACCTCCGTGCGGACCATGCCGTGGCTGCGGTCCTCCACGAGCTCGAGCGCGTCGGCGACCGCGGGCTGCGTGAAGCTCGGCCAGCCCGTGCCCGAGTCGAACTTGTCGTCCGAGCGGAACAGGACTGCACCGCACGCGGCGCACCGGTAGCTACCGTCGTCCTTGGTGTGCACGTACTCGCCGCTGAACGGCGGTTCGGTCCCCGCCTGGCGCAGCACGTGGTAGCGCTCGGCGCCGAGCTCCTGCTTCCACTCGTCGTCGGTCTTCGTGATCTCGTGTGCCATGACGACCTCCTCGGCCCAAGTCTGACGCGCGCCCTGCCGCGCGAGGGCCCGCAGTCGTGATCACCGGCGCGGACGAACCGACCGAACGCTCGCGACGGCGCACGTTGTTCCGGTTCGTGATCGGGCTCGTGCTCGCCGGGCTCGCGCTGTTCGTCGCGATCCAGCTCGCGGGCGGGCTCTCGGACGCGAGCGACGCGCTCGCCGACGTCGACGGCCGGTGGCTGCTGGCCGGGATCGGGGCCGAGGCCGCGAGCTACGTGCTGCTGTCGTGGCAGCTCCACCGGCTCGCCGGTCGCGACGCGGACCTCGCACCCAACGCCGCGCTGCGACTGGGGCTCGTCGTGTTCGGGCTCGGGTTGATCACGCCGGCGTCGCCGGCCGAGGGGATGGTGCTGGCGAGCGCGGAGCTGACCCGCCGTGGTCTCACCCGGCGGCGCGCCGCGCTCACCCTCATCTTCTCGGAGTGGTACGCGAACGGGACGCTGTGGCTCATCACGGGGTGCGCGATCCTCGTGGCCTCCACGGTCGGCGACGTTCCCGGCGACGAGCGCGGCACGCTGCTGGGCGTCGCGGCCTTCATGCTGTTCGTGCTCGCGCTCGTCATCGCGCTCGCCCGGCGCGAGACGGTCGTGCAATGGGTCAGCGTCCGGCTCGGGGTGCTCGCGCCACACGATCGTCGAGTCCCGGTCGAGGAGCGTCGCGCGCGCGGGTCGCGCTGGTACACGGACGCGCGCACGATCACACCGACGCGCACCGACGTGGTGGTCGTCGTCGCGATCGCGCTGGCCGCGTGGGCGTGCGACGGGCTGTGCCTGTTCTTCTGCCTCGTCGCCGCGGGCGCCGTCGTGCGGCCGGACGTGCTGCTGCTGGCGTACACGGTCGCGGTGCTCGCGACCGGCGTCCCGCTGCTGCCCGCGGGGCTCGGCGTCGTCGAGACCGCGCTGCCTGCGGTGCTGTCGTCCTACGACGTCCACCACGCGACGGCGCTCGCCGGCGCGCTCGCGTATCGCGGGCTGGGCACGTTCCTCCCCGCGCTCGCGGGCGCGCTGGTGCTGCCGACACTGCGCGTCATCCGTCGCCGGAGGAAGCGAGCCAACGTCGCGCGTCGCGCGGACGCGTGAGGCAGACGAGGTCGAGATGCGAGCGATGGCGGGCGATCGCGTCCAGGACACGCGGCCTGCTGCGCGTCGGATAGAACCAGATCCACCGGATGAACTCGCCGTCGAACCGCTCGGGGCAGCCCGCGGCCTGCACCGCCCGACCGTGGTTGCGCGCGACACGCCACAGCGCGCGTGAAAGGCACAACGCGCGCGGGAAGTCGAGGAACACGACGGTGTCGGCGCGTTCGAGCCGCACGTCGAGCGTCGCGGAGTAGTTCCCGTCGACGATCCACCTCGGTTCGGTAACCACACGCGCCTGCACGGCACGCCACTCGTCGACGGGCGTCGGCTCCCAACCGGGCCGCCAGTACAGATCGTCGAGGTGCACCACGGGCAGACCAGTCAGCGCGCCGAGGCGCCGGCTGAACGTCGACTTGCCCGCGCCACCCGAGCCGACCACGACGACGCGCTGCATCGGCGAGCGCCCGCGCGCTACTGCACGCCGGCCGACGCGTACGGGTGCAGACCGCCCCACGCGTCGAGCACCACCCCGCCGAAGCTGCTGCTCCCCGCCGGGAACGCGACGACGCCGCGCGCGATGTCCCACCCGCGCCAGTAGGCGCCGCCCGTCGCGGGCGGCACCGCGTAGTCACGCAGCACTCCCCCGGTCACCTGCAGCTCCAGCGCGCCGACCGGATGCAGCACACCCCACGCGTCGAGCACGTAGCCGCCGAGCTCGCTCCCGAGCTCGTGAGCGATCGTCACGCCGCGCGCGATGTCCCATCCCCGCCACGACGGTCCGTTCGTCAACCGCGGCGGGGGCGGGTTCGCACCGATCGCGAACGGGTGCAGTGCACCCCATCCGTCGACGACGTACCCGCCGGTGCCGTCGGGCAGGATCGTGACGCCGCGCGCGATGTCCCATCCCTTCCAGTACGCCGCGCCGCTGATCGCGGGCGGGCTCGATCCGGCGATCGCGAACGGGTGGAGGCCACCCCAGCCGTCCAGCGTGAAGCCGCCGTGACCGTCCGGCATCGTCGCGATCCCGCGGACGATGTCCCAGCTCGACCAGCGCGCCATCCCCGTCGCTGCCGGCGGCGCCGGGTCACCGCCCTGCGCGAACGTCGTCACCGCGCCGCTCCCGTCCACCACGTAGCCGCCCGACGAGTCGAACGCCGACGCGACGCCGCGGTACGCGCTCGCGCCCGGTTCGTAGCGCATCTGGCTGACGGGCTGCACCGAGACCGTCACGAGCGCGCCGTCGCCGGCCGAGCCGTTGCCGGTCCCGCCCGCCCCGTACGCGATGCCCGATCTCGGCGACGCGCTCGCGCCGCCGCCACCGCCCGCACCGACCGACGTCCCCGAGTCGCCCGAGCCGCCGCCACCACCACCCGCCGCACCCGCGCCGCCGCCACCGCCGCCGACGGGCGCGAGTCCCGTGGAGCCGCCGTCGCCCCCGGCCGCGCCCGACCCTCCCGCGCCGCCCGGCACACCGCCGGCACCGGGCACCGACCCGGCGCCCGCCGCGCCGCCGCTCACCGGCGCGCCCGCCGTCGTCGACTCGCCCGCGTGGTCGCCGTCGCCGCCCGTGCCCGCGCCCGTGGCCCCCGCGCCCGCGCCGCCACCGCCGGACGCGACGAGCAGCGGCGTCGTCGCGCGCCGCACCGCGGAGGCGCCGCCACCACCCGCGCCGCCGTCGCCGTTCGCCACACCTGCGCCGCCCGCGCCCCCGGTCGCGTACCCGAAGCCGCCCGTGCCGCCACGCGGCGCGCCGGCGGACGGCGCCACGCCCGCGCACCCGACGTCGAGCGCGAGCGTCTCGCCGGGTGTCACCGCGAACGAGGCCGTCACGAAGCTGCCCTTGCCGCCGGCCGCGCCGGCGGTCGCGGCACCGTCACCGCCGAACATCTCGACCGCGAGCGCGTGCACGCCGCTCGGGACGACCTCGCTCTGCGACGCGCCCGTGCACGGATACTCGGTCGCGACGAACGGGCTCGTCGTCGAGGCCGCGTGCACCGACGACGGGACGCGCGATCGCAGTGACATGCGCCGGCCGACTGCGGTCGGCGTCGACACCGCGACGCGCGTCGCCGCGGCGCGCGTCGGTGCACGCGGCGAGGGCACCGGCGTGGCGCCGCCGGGTGCGGCCGCCGCCGCGAACGAGAGTGTGAGCGCCGCTGCGAGCACCGCCGCAACGCGCGCGGCGCGCGTCACGACCGCGGCGTCCAGGGCTTCTCGGCGTACTCGGCGCGCAGCTTCGTCTTCACGATCTTGCCGATCGAGGCGCGTGGCATGTCGGTGCGGACCTCGAGCTGCTCCGGGATCTTCTGCGTCATCAAGCCGGCCTCGCGGCAGAACGCGACCATCTCGTCGAACGTCAGCACGTCGGCGTCCGCGGCCACCTGCACGACGGCGCAGACGCGTTCGCCGCGTTCTCGGTCCGGCAAGCCGATGACCGCGACCTCCTCCACCTTCGGATGCGTGTAGAGGACGTCCTCGATCTCCTTCGCGCTCACGTTCTCGCCCTTGCGGATGATCACGTCCTTCAGCCTGCCGGTCAGGACGACGTGACCGTCCGCGCGCAGCTTCCCGAGATCCCCGGTCCGGAAGAACCCTTCGTCGTCGAACGCCTCGCCGTTCAGCGACGCGTCGGTGTAGCCGCGCATCACCATCGGGCCGCGGACGCGGATCTCGCCCTCCTCGTCGGGACCGCCGATCGTGCCGTCGAGCTTCACGACGCGGATCTCGGCTCCGAGGATCGGGGCGCCGTCGGTGTTCGCGAGCTGCTCGTCGGTGTCGTGCGGCGAGCCGTTCGCGATCATCGGCACCTCGGTCATGCCGTAGCCGTGCACGACGCCCCGCCCACCGATCTCGCGCTGTACCTCGTAGTGGATCTCGGGCGGCTTCGGCGCGCCACCGCCCGTCAGCATGCGCAGCGACGGCAGGATCGACTCGCCCGGGTGCTTGCGCTGCTCGGTGAGGAACGCGACGTAGAACGCGGTGCTGCCACCCGCCATCGTGACGCCGTGCTCCCGGTAGAACGGCAGGACGTCCATCGAGAAGGCCTCGACGACGACCGATCCCATCCCGACGGTGAGCATCATCACGAGGTAGTCCGGTCCCGCGATGTGCGCGTACGGGAACGCGATGCTGCCGACGTCGTCGCGTGACATGTCGAGCGCGTGTGCGAGCCCGCGGCCCGCAGCCATCAGCGTCTGGTCGGTGTGGCGGACGCCCTTCGGATCCGCGGTGCTCCCGGACGTGTAGTAGATCCAGCGCACGGGCGCGTCCTCGCCCGCCGCGACGTCGGGCGCGGGCGGCAACGAGGACGGGTCGCCTTCGGGGAGCCCGTCGTCCACCACGAGCACGCGCGGCGGCTGCTCCATGCCGTCCGTCACCCGGCGCGCGAGATCCGGGTAGTCGAACCCGCGCCACACGCCGGGGACGGCGAACAGCGCGGAGCCCGTCTGGCGCAGCGCGAACCCGACCTCGCGGTCGCGGTACAGATGGATGATCGGGCTCTGCACCGCGCCGAGGCGCGACAGGGCCATCGACAGGACGATCGTGTCGATCCGGCTCGGGAGCTGCCACGACACCGGCGTCCCCTCACCGATCCCGAGGTCGCGCAGCCCGGCGGCAACACGCAGCGCGCGGTCGCGGAACCCGGCGAACGTCACGCTGCGCTCCTGCTCGTCGACGAGCATGACGCGCTCACCGTCGCGATTCGCGCGCTGCTCGAGCAGTTCCCACAACGTTCGCGCGTCGGTGATCCAGTCGCGCTGCGCCATCCCCGTCCTTTCGCGTCGCGTGTGCGTGAGGCGCGGAAACCTTACGCGGCGCGCGGAGTCAGTCGGCGCCGGCGCCGACGTGCTGCAACGCGGGGAGTGGCGGTGAGCCGTTCGACACGACCCAGCCCGGCCTTCCGTCCGCCGTCCTCAACCCGAGCTGCGGGAACATCCAGGTCGCGAGGATCCGCGCGCCTTCATGGCGGTAGTGGACCGAGTCCGGACGCAGACGGATGCCGTTCTGCAATTGACGGCACGTGCCGTTCGCCCGGCAGATGTACGCCGCGAGGTCGATGACGGAGACGCGCGGATCGTTCGCCGCGACCTTGCGCTCGAGGTCGTTGACGCAGGCCGCCTCCTTGTAGAAGGTGTCCGGCTGCCCGAAGATCTGGTTGGGTGCCGTCGTCGCGATGACGAGGTGCGCACCGCGCTTGGTGAGCACGTCGATCGCGTCGTGCGTCGCGCTCTCGAACCAGCGCGCGTACCCGGCCGTGCACGGCTCGAGCCACTGACCGTTCACGAGGTACTGGCCCGCGGTGTCACCCAACGTCAGGAACACGACCTGGGGACGGAACTGCTCGATGTCGTTCGCCCAGTACGCGCTGCAGTTCACCGTGGGATGCCGCGGGCTGTTCGCGTCGGTGCGCGTGTACGGGCTGGGGGGATAGACGCAACCCGGGAACGCGCCGTTGTGCACGACCATGCGCGGCTCCGTCTGGATCGCGCCGAAGCCCTCGCGGGCGAGGAAGAACGCGACGGAGTTGCCGACCACCTCGACGCGCATCGCTGCCGGGTACGCGCGTGCCGCCGCGATGGCGCTCGGGAGCGAGCCCTGCGTCGCGGCTGCCGTCGCGGTCGCGCTGTCGACGGGTGCGACGTAGCCGGCGGTGGACGCGACGACGGCGATGACGAGTGCCGTCGCCGCGACGGGCGTGATGACGCGCCACTGCGGGGCGCGCAGTGCGCCGTGACGGATGGGCCGCTCCAGCAGGAAGAACGACGCGATCGAGATCGCGAGCGTGACGGCGACCTGCACGACGAACAACGTCCAGCCGTCGAGACCGGTGCGCTGCGCGTCGACCCACACGAACACGGGCCAGTGCCACAGGTACACGCCGTAGCTGATGAGCCCGAGCAGCACGAGCGGCCGGAGCTGGAACACACGCGCGATCGGGCCCGGTTGCGGATGCGTCGCGGCCGCGATCACGGCCGCGCCCGCGAGCGAGCACGCGAACAGACCGCCCTCGTACAGACGCGGGTTCGCGCCGCCGAGCGCGGCCCACGCGTACGCGAGGACCGCGACCCCGCCGAGCCCGACGATCTCCACGAGCCACCGGCCCGCGCGGGTCCGCGCCGGTCCTCGCAGCGCCAGCAACGCGGCGAGGCCCGCGCCCAGGAGGATCGCCGCGGCGCGCGTGTCGGTGCCGTAGTAGACGCGGTTCGTCCCGACCGCCTCGTACAGGACGAACCCGAGCAACCCGGACGCGACCGCGAGCACGGCCGAGAGCGCCACGATGCGCTTCGCCGTCGCGCGCACCTCGCGCCGCCCGCTCCCGCGACGCGCGCCCCACCACAGGACCGCGGTGAACAGGAGCGGCCACACGACGTAGAACTGCTCCTCGATCGCGAGGCTCCACGTGTGCTCGAGTGGCGATGGCGCGCTGAACAGCGCCCAGTAGTCGAAGTGCGACAGCACGTCACGCCAGTTCGCGACGTAGCCGATGGTCGCGAGGGCGTCACCACGGATTCGTGACAGCTCCGCGGGCGCGGCGACGAACGTCGCGTAGATGACGACGAAGACGAGCATCGCACCGAGCGCGGGGAGCAGCCGACGGGCGCGGCGCGACCAGAAGCCACGCAGCGCGATCTCGCCCGTCTGCTCCGATTCCGCGAGGAGCAACGACGTGATGAGGAAGCCGGACAGGACGAAGAAGAGGTCGACGCCGAGGTACCCACCGGTCAGGTGCCCGCCGTGGAACAGCAGCACACCCGCGACCGCGACGCCGCGCACGCCGTCGAGCGCGGCGACATACGGGATCCGCACCCGGCGTGAGGCCATCGGCGAACGTTGTATCGGATCGCCCACCGACGGTCGAGACCGGGGCACCCACCCGCGGTCACCGCGTCGGCGCCTGCGCACTAGCGTCCCGAGAACCCCGATGAGCAGCCAGCCGGCCTCCCGCGCGGTGAAGCAGCGGGCCTTGGAGACGACCGCGGCCGTCTCCGTCCTCCTCTTCGTCGCGCTCTACCTGTTCGCGGTCCGCACCGCTTGGGGCCAGCGGCTCGACGCGACCGCGGTCCGGGGTCGTCATGCGCTGCGGATCGAGACCGTGCACGCCGCCCACCGGCTCCTGACGACGATCGACGTCGCGTCCGTCGCGCTGCTCGGCGGCGCAATCGTGCTCGTCGCGTTGCTACGGGGACGGCCCCGTCTCGCCGTCGGCGCCGGGATCGTGATGGCGGGGGCGACGCTCACGTCGGAGATCCTCAAGCACTTCGTGCTGCCCCGGCCCGATCTCGGCGTCGTCGACGCGCTCGGTCGGACGCCGTCGTTCCCGAGCGGCCACACGACCGTGGCGATGTCGCTCGCGGTCGGCGCCGTGCTCGTCGCGCCCAGCCGCTGGCGCAGCCTCGTCGGGATGCTGGGCGCGCTCTACGCGGGAGCGATCGGCGTCGCGGTCGTCGCGACCGCGAGCCACCGGGCGAGCGACCCGATCGGCGCGGTCCTCGTCGTGACGGCGTGGGCGTCCACCGTCCTCACCGTCTTCATCGGTCGCGGGCTCGACGAGCGGCGCGAGACGCGCGGGCCGAGCGCCACACCGTGGTTCGCGTCCGCGGGCCTCGCGCTGCTCGTGATCGCGTTCGTCGGGCTCGCGGTAACGGTCGTCGCCATCCGTCGCAACGACGTCGACACCGTCGATCTCGGCGGCGCGTTCGCGGCGGCCGCGGCCGCGATCACCGGCGCGGTGCTCGTCGCGATGGCGACGCTGCTCGCGGTGTTGCGCGGCGTCGCGCTCGACCCGCCGCGTGTTCCGGAGCGCGACGAGCTCGAACGCGTCTGACGGAACGGTTCCGGTACCATCGAGGCATGGTTCGGCGGCGGATCCTCCTCCCGATCGTCGCGCTCGCGCTCGGCGCGCTCGCGACGCAGATCGCGGTGCGCGTCGCGGCCGAGGACCACCGCGCAGCCGCGCACACGGGTCACACGTCGCCGGACCACCACGTCGCGGTCCCGGTCCCTGCGGTGCGCGCGCTGCGCAGCGCCGGTGTCAGCACGCCGTGGGAGCCCGCCGTCGCAGTCGCGTCGGTGGCCGTCGCGGCCGCGTTCACGCTCGCACACCGGCGCCTCCACGTCGTGCCGTCGCGCCGGGTCCTCTGGGACGCGGGCGACGACTGGCGATCGCTCCTCCTCGGCGCGCCTCCCGCGGCCTGACCGCTCCGTTCAGGCCCGTTCCGCGCGCTCGTCGCGCGCGCGACACCAGGAGGTTCCCCATGCACGCGTCCCCCGCGGCGCCCCGGCGCGCCGACGTTCCCGGCGTTGCCGATGCCTCGCACGGCGAGGTCACCCCGGCGACGCTCGACACGTTCCGCGAGCTGCTGGTGGAGCAGCGCCACGCGCTGCTCCAGCAGTCGTCGCAGCGCGTCGAAGCGCTCGACGATCTCGCGACGGTCACCGACGCCGACGAGCAGCTCGAGCGCGAGCTCCTCGAGGACCTGGACGCCCGCGGCCGCGAGGCGCTCCAGGAGATCGACGACGCGCTCGCGCGCATCGACGACGGGTCGTACGGCCGCTGCGCGCGTTGCGGCGGGACGATCCTCGCGGCCCGCCTCGAGGTCATTCCCCACGCGCGCAACTGCGTGCCGTGCGAGCGGTCGCGCGCGTCGGGTCGCTGACGTCCCGCTCACCGGTTGCCGCCCGGCGGTCCCCCGGGATCGCCGGGCGCTTCCTCAGCCCGTCGTCGCGCAGGACGCGCAGAGGCCGACGACGTCGAGCCGGTGCGCGTCGATCGAGAACCGCTGACGGCGCGCGACCCGCGCGAGCGCACGGGTGAGCTCCGCCTCGACGGCCGCCGGCAGGCGGACGTCGGTCATCGCGCCGCACGCGGTGCACGCGAGGTGGTGATGGTGGCCGAGCAGGTCCTCCGCCAGCTCGAAGCGCGTGAACTCGGTGTGACCGGCGAGCCGGTGCACGAGCCCGGCCTCCTCGAGCACCGTGAGGTTCCGGTAGACCGAGCTGACCGGGAGTGCACTGCGCTCGACGATCTCCCCGACCGTCAACGGCTGCCCGGCCGCGGCGAGGACCTCGACCAGCCTCCGTCGCGCGTCCGTGTAGCGGCCGTCCAGCGCGCGCAGCCGCGCGCCTGCGGCTTCGTGGACGTCGGGCGACACCTCGCGATCATAGCGTGCACGTCACCGGTGAAATGAGGTTGGTTCTCGTTCGCTTGACCGAATGAGACTCAGTCTCGTACGTTCGCCATGGTGAGAACGAGCCTCATTCCCCTCGCGACCGCCCTGCTCGCGACGTGCGCCGTCGCGCTGGGCGGTTGCCGTGTCGGCGGCTCGCCGTCGGCCGGGGCGGGCGGGCGGCTCGCGGTCGTCGCGGCCGAGAACACCTGGGGAAGCCTCGTCGCACAGATCGCCGGGACGAAGGCCGACGTGGCCAGCATCATCACGAACCCCGCCGTCGATCCCCACGACTACGAGCCCACCCCCGCGGACGCGCGCCGCTTCGCGACCGCGGACTACGTCGTGGTGAACGGCATCGGGTACGACGCGTGGGCCCGCAAGCTGCTCGCGGCGAACCCCGAGCGCGGGCGCGTCGTCCTCGACGTCGGCGATCTCGTCGGCGTGCACGCGGGCGGCAATCCCCACCAGTGGTACTCCCCCGCGTCGGTCCACGCGTTCGTCGCGCGTGTCGCGCGGGACCTGGGCCGCCTCGACCCGGCTCACGCCGCCTACTACGAGCAACAGCGCGACACCCTCGAGCACACGCGGCTGCGCGCGTACGACGACACGATCGCCTCCATTCGCGATCGGTTCCGTGGCGTCGCGATCGGAGCCTCGGAGAGCATCGTCGTGCCGATCGTCCCTGCGCTCGGAGTCCGCCTCGCCACGCCGGTGCCCTTCCTCGACGCGATCTCCGAGGGCAACGACCCCAGCGCGTCTGACAAACGGACGGCCGACCGCCAGATCACCGGCAGGCAGATCGCGGTCTTCGTGTTCAACCCGCAGAACTCCACTCCAGACGTGCAGCGCCTCGTCGACGCTGCACGCACCGAACGCATCCCGGTCGTCCGGATGACCGAGACCCTGACACCTCGCGGAGCGACGTTCGAGGCATGGCAGACGCGCCAACTCGTTGCACTGCGCGACGCGCTCGCGACGGCGGTGCACCGATGACGGCCGACGCCGCGGTGACGATCCGGGGGGCGGCCGTGCGCGTCGGCCACCGAACGATCTGGAGCGGCGTCGACCTCGAGATCGCGCGCGGCGACCTCGTCGCGGTGCTCGGGCCGAACGGCGTCGGCAAGTCCACCCTGCTGAAGGTCCTGCTCGGCGTCGTGCCCGTCGCGGCCGGAACCGTCCGCGTGCTCGGCCGACCACCCGGTGACGCGCGCGAAGAGATCGGGTACCTGCCCCAGCGCCGCAGCTTCGACCCCGGCCTGCGGATCCGTGGCGTCGACGTCGTGCGTCTCGGCGTCGACGGCGACCGGTGGGGCATCCCGCTTCCCCGTACGCGACGCGACCGGGCCGTCCGGCGGCGTGTCGCCGAGCTCGTCGACCTCGTCGGCGCGGGCGACTACGCCGACCGGCCGATCGGCGACTGCTCCGGTGGCGAGCAGCAGCGCCTCCTCATCGCGCAGGCGCTCGCGCGCGATCCCGCGCTGCTGTTGCTCGACGAACCCCTCGACAGCCTCGATCTCGCGAACCAGGCCGGCGTCGCGGCGCTCGTCGAGCGGATCTGCCGCGAGCAGGGCGTGACCGTCGTGATCGTCGCGCACGACGTCAACCCGATCGTCGGCGCGCTCGACCACGTCGTGTACCTCGCGGGTGGTGGCGCGCGGTGTGGACGGCCCGAGGACGTCATCACGAGCGACACGCTCACGCGGCTCTACGGGTCCCCGATCGAGGTGCTGCACGCGAGCGACGGCCGGCTCGTCGTCGTCGGCGAGCCCGAGGTCGCGACGTACCATCCCGACCTCCACCGCGTCGCGGGACACCCGCATCCGTGAGCGCGCTGCTCGGCGCGGACGTCGCGCACCTGTCGTGGAACCTCGTCGACGACGTGCGCCAGCTCCTCCAGCACCAGTTCATGGTGAACGCGTTGCGAGCGGGAGCGGTCGTGGCCGTCCTCGCCGGCGCGATCGGCTGGTTCATGGTGCTCCGCCGCGAGGCGTTCGCCGGTCACACGCTCGCGCTCGTCGGCTTCCCGGGCGCGGCCGGCGCGGTCTGGCTCGGCGTGAGCGCGAACCTCGGCTACTACGCGTTCTGCGTGACCGCGGCGCTCGTGATCGCGGCCGCGTCCACCGGGCGAGGACGCGCGCGGGGCGAGGAGTCGGCCGCGATCGGCACCGTGCAGGCGTTCGCGCTCGCGTGCGGGTTCCTGTTCGCGACGCTCTACGCGGGGCTCCTCACCGAGACGAACGCCCTGCTGTTCGGGAGCTTCCTCGGCATCACGAGCGCACAGGTGGTGACGCTCGCGGTCGTCGCGGCCGTCGCGCTCGCCGCACTGACGGCACTCGCGCGGCCGTTGCTGTTCGCGTCCGTCGATGCCGACGTCGCGCAGGCGCGCGGCCTCCCCGTACGCCTCGTGTCCGCGCTCTTCCTCGTGGTCCTCGGCGTCGCGGTGGCCGAGGCGAGCCAGATCACCGGGTCGCTCCTCGTCTTCGCGCTGCTCGTCGCGCCACCTGCCGCGGCGCAGCGCCTGACGTCGCGCCCCGGGCGCGGGATCGTCCTGTCGGTCGTCCTCGCGGTCGCGGTGACGTGGCTCGGGCTCGGAATCGGGTACTTCTCGTCGTACCCCATCGGGTTCTGGATCACGACGTTCGCGTTCGGTGTGTACGTGCTCGCGCACGCCGCATCGCGACTCGGGGTGCGGACGTGCTGACCGCGCCGTTCATGCAGCACGCGTTCCTCGCCGGGACGCTCATCGCGGCCGCGTGCGGCGCCGTCGGGTACTTCGTCGTGTTGCGCAGCCAGGTGTTCAGCGGCGACGCGCTGAGCCACGTGGCGTTCACGGGCGCGCTCGCCGCGCTCGCGTTCGGCGTCGACCCGCGCGTCGGCCTGTTCGTCGCGACCGTGGCGGTCGGCGCGGGGATGGGCGTGCTGGGCCAGCGTGGCCGGCCCGACGACGTCGTCATCGGCAACGTCTTCACCTGGGTCCTCGGCCTCGGCGTGCTGTTCATGACGATCTACGCAGAGTCGTCACGCAGCGCGGGCGGCACCAAGAGCGTGAGCGTCCTGTTCGGGTCGATCTTCGGGCTCAGCGCCAACGACGCCTACGTCGCCGCCGCCGTCGGGCTCGCCGTCTGCCTCGCCGTGCTGGTGCTCGCGCGGCCCTTGCTGTTCGCGAGCGCGGACGCGGCCGTCGCCGACGCGCGCGGCGTGCCGGTCCGCGCGCTCGGGATCGCGTTCCTCGCGCTCGTCGGTGTGTGCGCGGCCGAGGCCACCCAGGCCGTCGGCGCCCTCCTGCTCGTCGGGTTGCTCGCCGCGCCGGCCGGCGCAGCGCGGCGGCTGACGGTCAAACCCTGGCGCGGGCTGGCATTCTCGAGCGGGCTCGCCGTGCTCGTCGTCTGGGTCGGGTTGGTCGTCAGCTACCTGGACGGCAGCCTCCCGCCCAGCTTCTCGATCATGGCCGCAGCCGCGGTGTGCTACCTCGCCGCCGTGACCGCGGATCACGCGCGACAGCGGCGCCGACCGGTCCGGGCGGACGTACGCGGGCGGTCGGTCACGCTTCAGTGAAGCGTGAGTCGGTCGTGGGCCGACTGACGCTTCATTGAAGCGTCACTGACATCGCTGCTCGGCCGCCGTCGGTGTGCGAACATGCGTTCGTGAGCGGCGACGCCACGATCCTCCACGCCGACCTCGACTCGTTCTACGCGTCGGTCGAGCAGCGCGACGACCCCGGTCTGCGCGGGAAGCCCGTCATCGTCGGGATGGGGGTCGTCCTCGCCGCGAGCTACGAGGCGAAGGCGTGCGGTGTGCGCACGCCGATGGGCGCCGCGCAGGCCCGCACGCTGTGCCCGGACGCCATCGTCGTCGCGCCCCGCATGTCGGCGTACTCCGACGCGAGCCGCGAGGTCTTCGACGTGTTCGAGGACACGACACCCCTCGTCGAGGGACTGTCGATCGACGAGGCGTTCCTCGACGTCGGCGGCCTGCGCCGCGTCGCGGGCACGCCGCTCGAGATCGCGACACGGCTGCGGCGCGAGGTGCGCGAGCGCGTCAGGCTGCCGATCACGGTCGGCATCGCGCGCACGAAGTTCCTCGCCAAGGTCGCGAGCGCGGTCGCCAAGCCGGACGGGCTGCTGCTCGTCCCGCCCGACGGCGAGCTCGAGTTCCTGCACCCGTTGCCGGTCGAGCGGCTGTGGGGTGTCGGGCCCGTCACCGCCGCCAAGTTGCACGATCGCGGGATCACCAAGGTCGGCGACGTCGCGCGACTGGGCGTCGAGTCGCTCGTCGCCATGCTCGGCCAGGCGGGCGGCCGACACGTGCACGCGCTCGCCAACAACCTCGACCCCCGTCCGGTGACGGTCGGCCGCCGGCGCGGCTCGATCGGGTCACAACGCGCGCTCGGCCGTGGGCCGCACACGCTCGACGACGTCGACACCTATCTCGCCGGGCTCGTCGAACGCGTCACGCGACGGATGCGCGCCGCGGACCGCGTCGGCCGGACGGTGACGCTGCGACTGCGCTTCGACGACTTCTCGCGGGTGACGCGCTCGCACACGCTCCCGCGCGCGACCTCACGGACCGACCCGATCCTGACGGTTGCGCGTGACCTGCTCGCGACGGCGACGCCCCTGATCGAGCAGCGGGGCATCACGCTCGTCGGCGTGTCGGTCGGCAACCTGGACGACGACGAGGCCGTCCAGCTCCCGCTGCCGTTCGACCGCCGGACGCGCGGGACGCTCGACGCCGCGCTCGACGACGTGCGCGACCGCTTCGGCACCCGTGCCGTCACCCGAGCGGCCATGCTCGGCCGCGACGACGGCCTCTCCGTACCGATGCTGCCCGACTGAACCCGTCGCTCACGCGTCGACGCGGCGTCAGAATGGCCGTCATGGAGCGCATGGCGGGGATCGACGCCGGCTTCCTCGCGATGGAGACGCCGTCCCAGCACATGCACACGTTGAAGATCGCGATCCTCGACGTGTCGCGCGTGCCCGGCGGGTACTCGTTCGAGCGGTTCCGCGACGTGCTCGGCGCGCGGCTCGACCGGCTGCCGCCGTTCCGGCGCCGGATCGTCGAGGTGCCCGGGCGCCTGAACCACCCGGTGTGGATCGCGGACCCGGGCTTCGACCTCGACGCGCACCTACAACGGGTCGTGCTGCCCTCCCCCGGGACACGGGCGCAGCTCGACGACGTCGTCTCGTCGATCGCGAGCCGTCCCCTGCCCCGCGACCGCCCGCTCTGGGAGGTGTCCGTCGTCGAAGGTCTCGCCGACGGCACGGTTGCGTTCGTCGCGAAGCTCCACCACTGCATCGCCGACGGTGTCACCGCGGCCGAGCTCCTCGTCGGCGTCCTCGACCGCGATCCCGAGGCGCCCGACAGGCCGGAGGACGGGGACGCGCCAGGGTGGCGAGCGGAGCCGGTCCCGTCTCGCGTCCGCCTGGTCGTCGACGCCCTCGTCGACGCGCTGCGCGCGCTCGCCGGTCTTCCCGACCTCATCGCGCGCACGGTGCGCGGACTCGTGAACGTCGCGCGCGGGCGCCGGGCGCGCGCCGCGAGCGCGCCGCTGCCGTTCGCCACCCCCAAGCTGCGGTTCAACCGCGCGCTCACACCGCGCCGACGTTTCGTGTCGACGACGCTCCCGCTGGCCGACGTCAAGACGCTGAAGCAAGCGCTCGGCTGCACGGTCAACGACGTCGTGCTCGCGCTGTGTACCGGCGCGCTGCGCCGGTACCTGCTCGCTCGCGGGGAGCTCCCCGACCGCGCGCTCGTCGCGAGCGTCCCGGTCTCGACGCGCGCGCCGGCGAGCGCGCCCACGAGCGCGGCGAACAACGTCTCGAACCTGTTCACGACGCTGCCCGTCCACGTCGACGACCCACGCGCGCGTCTTGCCGAGATCCACGCGGTCACCCAGGCCGCCAAGGACCAGCTCGCCCGGCTCGGTCCCGCCATGCTGGCCGACTGGTCGGAGCTCACGCCGCCGCTGCCGTTCGGCGCGACCGTGCGGGCCTACTCGCGCCTCCGTCTCGCGAACCGGCACCGGCCGCCCGTCAACCTCGTCGTCTCGAACGTGCCCGGCCCGACCGAGCCCCTCTACGTCGCGGGCGCGCAACTCGTCGAGCTCTTCTCCGTCGGCCCCGTCCTCGAGAACGCGGGGCTCAACATCACGGTCTGGAGCTATCTCGACGGGCTCGACGTCGGGCTCCTCGCGTGCGACGACGCCATGCCGGACCTCCGGAGCCTCGTCACCGACCTGCACGACGCGCTCGACGAGCTCCGGGAGCTCGCCGTGACAGCCCGAGCATCACCCGCCACCGGCGGGTACGGCTCCAGTTCGGGAACGCCGATCGAAGGGGGAACGCCGTGAAGCGACTGTCGGGCATGGACGCGGCGATGCTCTACATCGAGACGCCGGCGATGCACATGCACGTCGTCGGCACGGTCGTGCTCGACCCGTCGACGATGCCGGGCGGCTACTCGTTCGACCGGTTCCGGGAGATGGTCCGCGAGCGGCTGCACCTCCTGCCCCCGTTCCGCCGGCGGCTCGTGCCCGTCCCACTCGGCCTCGGCCACCCGTACTGGGTCGAGGACCCGGCGTTCGACCTTGACGCGCACATGATCCGCGTCGCGGTGCCGTCGCCGGGCGGGATGCGAGAGCTCGCCGGGCTCGTCGGCAACATCGCGAGCCGGCCGCTCGACCGTGACCGTCCGCTGTGGGAGATGTGGGTCGTCGAGGGTCTGGAGCACGGCCGCATCGCGATCGTCGCGAAGTTGCACCACTCCTCGATCGACGGCGTGTCCGGCGCGGACCTCATGGTCCACCTGTTCGACCTGACGCCCGACGCGCACCCCGAGCCGGCGACGGCGGAGTGGCGGCCCGAACGGGTGCCGTCGCAGGTGGAGCTCGTCCCGGCCGCGCTGGAGTCGCTGGTGACGCGACCGATCGGGCTCGCGGCGACGACGTGGAAGACGGCGACGGGTCTCGTCCGTCACCAGCTCCACCGCCGGTCGCAACCCGACAGCGCGACGGGCGGGCGACGCCAGGGTCCGGCCACGCCGTTCAACGGGGCGATCACGCCACACCGCAGCGTCGCGTACGGACGCGTGTCGCTCGCCGACGTGAAGGCGACGAAGGACGCGACCGGGACGAAGGTGAACGACGTCGTCCTCGCGGCATGCGCGATGTCCCTGCGCGAGTGGCTGCGCGAGCACGACGCGCTCCCCGACCGTCCGCTCGTCGCCGCGTGCCCGATGGCCGTCCCACAGGACCCGTCCGAGGAGCGCGTGACGAACGCGATGACGATCATCACCGCGCTGCTCCCCGTCCAGGTCGACGATCCGCTGGAGCAGCTGCGCCTCGTGCACGAGGACACGACGCGCTCGAAGCGGTCGTCGCAGGCGTTCGGGGTCGACGTGCTGCAGGCGTGGGCGCAGTACACGTCTCCCAACCTGGTGAGCGCGGCGATGCGCGTGTACTCGAACTTCGGGCTCGCCGACCGGCACGGCCCGCTCGCGAACCTCATCGTGTCGAACGTCCCCGGACCGCCGCTGCCGCTCTACTGCGCAGGCGCGCGTGTCGACGCCGTCTACCCGATGGGACCGCTCATCGAGGGGATCGGGTTGAACCTGACCGTGCTCAGCAACATGGGGAACGTCGACTTCGGCGTGATCGCGTGCCGCGAGCTCGTTCCCGACGTGTGGGACCTCGCCACCGGCTTCGAGCGCGCGGTCACGCGTCTGCGCGACGCGGCCGGCGTCACCCCGGCGAAGCCACCGACCAAGAAGGCGACCGCGGGCGCGACCCGCGCACCCGCACGCGCGGCGCGCTGACCGTCAGTCGAGCGGCAGGCAGCGCGCGAGCACCTCCTCCACGAACGAGCGCGTGCCGCCGTCGTGGAGCAGATGACCGACGTGCCCCGCGTGCACCCACTTCGTCTCGGGACGGTCCCAGTGCTCCCAGAGCGCGACGATCTGCTCGAGCGGGTCGAGCAACCGGTCCGCGGTGCCCGCGTAGATGAACCGGCGGTCGCGAGGCGTCGCGGGAACGGGCAGCAGCGGCGACACGGCGCGGTGCAGCAGGTCGCTCTTCTCGCCCAGGATGCGGAAGTCCTCGAGGTCGCGCACCTCGCGGGGTGTGTGCCGACGCAGGACGCGCGGGAAGTCGACCGCCGGCATCCCCGGGATGACACAGTCGAGGGGCTCCTCGAGGCCGGCGACGAGCGCGGTAACGTACCCGCCGAGCGACAGACCCGTGATGCCGATCGCGGTCGGGTCCTGGGTGCGCACCCACGACAGCACCCGGCGCACGTCCCACGCCGCCTGCGCGAGTCCGTGCACGTTGTCGAGCACGTCGACCGTCGGGAACTGCGCGTCGACACCGCGCGGCGCAGCGCGCGTGCCGTGCAACGGCAGCAACGGCATCGCGACGTTGAGCCCGAGCGTCTCGTGGAGGTGCTTCACACGCAGCACCCACGTGTCGATCTCGGGGCGGCCCATCGCGGTCGCGTGCACGTACACGAGCCATGGCCGCGGCCGGTCGTCGTCGTGACGGAGGACGAACATCCGCGCGGTGCGGTTCGCCTCGTAGGAGAGCCAGCGGTCACGTCCGGGCTCACCCGGGTGCGGCTCCCAGCCGCTCTCGAAGCGGTAGCCCTCGATCCGCGTCCGGAACGCGAACGCGCGGCACGGCTCGGCGTCGGTGAGCGGCGGCGGCTCCCCGACGTATGCCGCGACGTCGTCGAGCCAGCCGCGCGCGCCGAACATCGCGACGGCGTCGTCGACCTCCTGCTCGATCCGCCGGAAGCCCTCGATCGTCGGAGGCTTGCGGACGAGCTTGAACGCCGCGAGACACATCTCGTCGGCGAGCACGTGCGCGGCGGTGACGGGCGACCACGAGGGCATCGGGACCTCGGCGCTCGCGTAGCGAACGGCACGTCGCTCTCGTGCGGGCGGCGACATGAACCCGAGGGTCCGCCAGAGGGGTAGCGCGAGGCTCGTCATCTGCACCGTGAGGCTCGGCCGGCGCGTGATCGCGAGCACCTCGGCCGCCGTGCGCGGGTGCTCCGGGCCCAGCCCGTCCGTCGACGTGTGGCTCACCGTCTCGGTCACGTACTCAGTGTGCCCGGCCGGCGCCGGCCGCGTGCGGCATTGGGACGATCGGCGGGCCGCCTTGTCACGAGCGGCGTGCCGCCTTGCGCGCCGCGAGCTCCCGGTCGGCGTCGACGGCGGCGCCGCTCGCCGCGACGGCACGCCGCTCCTCGCGCAGCGCCTGGTCCTCCGCGTCCAGCCGGGCGAGACGGGCCGCGCGCTCCTCGTCTGCGACACGTTCCTTCGTCGCGGTCTCGGCGCGTCGCACCGCCTGCTTGCGGCGCTGCGCCTCGGCGGCGATCCCGGCCTGCTGCTCGCTCTTGGCCCGCCGTGCGGCCTGCGCGCGCTGGCGGGTCTCGCGCTCGACGGCGGCGCGCTGCCGGGCGTCGCGTTCACGGCGCGCGCGCAGCTCCTCGTCCGCCTCCTCACGCGTCTCGGCGGCCGCGGCGTCGAGATCGGCGGCCCGCCGCAGCTCCTGGACACGCGCCCGCTGCAGCCGGCCGGCCCGCACGAGCTCGTCGTCGCGCAGCACGCCGCCCGCGAGCTCGCGCACCTCGGCGGCGAGCGCGTCGAACGCAAGCGCCGGTGGCCACTCGGGATCCGAGCCGCGCACCGCTTCGGCCAGGGTCAGCGGCAACCGGGCCGCCCACAACGTGGACCGGACGGCGGCCCGCGGGATCTCCTGCAACACGCTCATCGGGTGGTCCTCCGCATCCGTCAGACGTCGGGCGTCGCGTCGTCGAGCGCCTCGGCGGCCCGCCGGGCGACATCGGCCTGCCGCTCGGCGGTGTTCGCAGCGCGCGCCTGCTCGGCGTGCTCCCGCGCCGCGCGGTGCTCGTCGGCCGCGAGCGCCGTCTCCCGGACCTGCCGCTCGTGTGCGAGCGCGGCCTGCTCGCGCCCGTGGCGGACCTCGGCCTCCTGCTCCGCCCGTTCGCGTTCACGCTCGACGCGCGCCTCGCGCTCCTCCGCTGCCACCTCGGCAGTGAGCCGCTCACGCTCGGCCCGCACCTCGCGCTCGCGCTCGGTGACGTCGGCTGCGGCGCGCTCCTGCTCCGCACGCGCCTCGTGCTGCGCGGCGGCGTCCTGCGCATCGGCCTTCTGCTCGTGCAGCTCGCCCTGGCGCTCGAGGTCGCGGTCGCCGAGCAGCGAGCCGGCGACCTCCTTGGCCTTGCCCTTCAGTCGTTCGAGCATCTCGCTCCCCACACGGTCGGCGTTCCGCGCAGGGTTACCCGCCGGTTCGGGCCGTCACTCGGAACCCCGGCCGGGCGCGCGTCACAGTGCGGCTGCGCGCGTCGACGACCGCGCCGCGTGCTCACGCGCTCGACGCGGCAGGAGCGACCGGTGCTAGGCGGGCTGGATGCCGATCGCGGACTTCCCGTCCACCGTCGCCGCGACGATGTTGATCGCCGGTGCCGCCGGTGGGTCACCCGTCGCGCGCGATCCCGCCCCCCTGCTCTTCTCGGCCTTCGCGCACTCACCGGCGAGGACGAGCTCCGGGTCCTTCTGGCGGAGCGCCTCGAGCGTGACGTCCTGGATCGTGCGTACTTCGTGCGCGCTCATGTGCTCCAGATACGACTTCTCGAGGTCGGTCATGTACGTGTCGAGACCCAACTCCCTCACCATCTCGAGAAACGACGGTATCGGTCGCCGCTCGTACATCTCCTGGAGGCGCCGTCGCCCCTCCGGATCCTTCATGAGATCGTTCGCGTGAGCATGGAGCTCGCTCGTCAAGAGTCCGAACGCGGTCATGTCAGCCATGGTTCCTCCCTGTCTCATGTGCTTGCGCCTGACTGCGCCACACGAATGGTGAGCCGACCGAACGCGGCGCAGTCGGTCCCGGCATCCGCGTGGCGGACGTGACGGGCTTGCGCGGCGCCGATCGACGCGGCCGCGACCCAATACGGGAAGCGCATCTCGCGCGCGCGGGCACACGCGCGCTCGAACAGGCCCACTGCACGGTCGTCGTCGCCTCGCGCGAGTGCAAGCTCAGCGAGCCAGTGGTCGACGGTGCCGAACACCGCGCCGCCGCGTCCGAAGACGACGACCTGGCCCGCGAACCGAGCCAGGAGCTCCTCGAGCGGCTGCAGCCAGACGGCTGCGTGGACCTCCGCAGCTGCACCGGCGAGCAGACACATTGCGGCAAGCCAGAACGCGTCCGGTGGGAGCGGCGCGGCTCCGTCGCCGAGCACGTCGTCGAGCGCCCGGACGGCCGCATCGTGCTTCCCGGTCTCCGCCAGCAAGGCGACATGGAGCGCGAGTCCAGCCCGGAACGGCGACCCCGGATCGATCTGCCGTGTCAGCGTGCTCGAGAGCTCCGCCAACCGCCCTTGCTGGTACCGGATCGCGAACGTCTGCAGGAGGTGGACGCCGGGAGCCTCGGGCTCTGAGAGCTCCTCCCCGCGGACGAGCGCCCCGCGGACGAGTTGCTCCGCGGACGTCAGTTCGCCTCTGAACGTTGCCTGCGTCGCGCGCAAGGCCGCGGACCAGTAGGAGGCGTGAGGATCTGCCTCGTGTCGCGCCAGCGCCTCGAACGTATCGAGCGTCCGGTCGAACTCGGTGACCAACCCGGACGCGAGAAGGTCTGCAAGAAGGACCCGCAGGCTCCCCAGCTCGGCCACCCGGAGCGCACCGGCCCGGCACGCGGCGACTGCCCGACGCGCGAACGCGAGCCGCTCTTCGACCTCGCCGGGATCCCGGACGAGCGCGTTGTGCGCGGCAATGAGTCCGTCGTTGAGTGCGCCGGGATCGTCGAGCTGTTCCGCCAATGCCAGCGCGTCCTGGGCGGCGAGTGTTGCGCGGCGGGCGTCGGCGAACACGCTGGCCTGTACCACCCGCGCCTGGAGCTTGACCCGGCGAGCGTCCGGCGGGACGACGGCGAGCGCGTCGTCGGTGACCCCGAGCACCGCGCCGCGGTACGGACCGATGTACCCCCACACCCACGGGATCCCGAGTGCCGCATCGACGAGGAGGTCCGGGTCGTCCGTGGCGCACGCGAGATCCGCGGCCCGGAAGTGGGCGTCGCGCGCGAGATCGACGCGACCACCGCCCTCGTAGGCGAGTCCCAACGCGTGCTGCGTCCGTCCTTCGTCCCGAGCGCTCAGCACACGACCGCCCGACAGCTCGAGCGCGACCGACAGCCACCGCACCGCGTCGTCGTACGCCCCCGCCGCGAGCGCCTGCTCACCTGCCGAGCGGGACCAGCGGACGGCATCGTCGCGAGCGCCGGTCGGCACGGCTTCGACGAAGTGGTGTGCGATCTCCGCCGCGTGCCCTGGACCGTGCACGTACGGCGTCGAGGTGAGCGCGTCAGCGATCGCGCGGTGCAGCCGGGCGCGGCGGACGCGCGTCAACCCGGCGTAGATCGCGTTGCGAACGATCGCATGCGCGAACCGGAACCGATCCACCGCGTTCGGGGCCTGGTTCACGAGCGCCTCGTTCGACGCCTCGTCGAGGAGCACCAACGCGTCGATCTCCTCGACCCGGAGTGCAGCCGCGAGGAGCGGGAGCGTGAACTCGATCCCGATCACCGCTGCCGCGGACAGCAGGTCGCGAGCCGGTTCCGTCAGCCGCGCGACACGCTCGCCAACCAGCGCGCGAACGCTTGACGGCGCGAGCTGTGCGAGCGCGGTCGCGGCGTCGACACTTCGATCGTCGGCGACCGCGAGCTCGTGGAGGACTTCCCTCACGTAGAACGGGCTGCCACCCGTCACGTCGCGTACGGTCTCCGCACATCGGGCGAGCTCTACGCGCATGTCCGGCGGCGCGCTCGTCTCGATGAGCGCGCGCACGGCGCCGACGTCGAAGCCATGCAACGCGAGCTCGGTGCCACCCGTCTCCGTCACCAGCCGGCGCAAATCGTCGACGATGTCGCGCGCGCTCGTGCCCTCGGAGTCCCTGCACGTCGCGACGACGAGCAGGCGACGAACGTCCGCGTGTCGGACGAGATGGCGCAACAACTGGAGGACGGGCCTCCCGGCCCAGTGCACGTCTTCGAGCACGACGAGACACGGCGCGGGATGGACGGCGGCGACGAGCCTCGCGATCGCCTCGAAGAGCCGGTAGCGGCGCGCTTCGGTCGGAGCCTCGCTCCCGTCGCCGTCGGCAGGTCGCTCGCGGGAGCCGAGGGCAGGAGCGATCGCAACCAGCGCGTCGAAGAGCGGATCGTCCGACAGGTCGACGCGTCCCGCGAGCGTCTGGACGACCCCGACGAACGGCTGCAGCTCGTGCACAGGGTCCGGGTCGCACCAACCGCGCGCGACGAGCACGTTCGCGGCTTCCGCGTGGCGCGCCAGGTCCTCGACGAGCGCGCTCTTCCCGATGCCCGCCGGTCCGGTGACGAGCGCGAGCTGTCGCTCGCCGAGTGTCGAGCGGTTCCAGAGCGACAGCAGGGCCGTGCGCTCCGCATCACGTCCGATGAGACGCTCCCGTACGAACGAACGCGCGCCGACGCCGACCGACCGCTCGGGTTTCGTCGGGGCGCGCCAGTCGAGCTCTGGTCGCTGCAACAAGACAGCGCGCTCGAGGTCGCGTAGCTCCACCGACGGCTCCAAGCCGAGCTCGTCGTCGAGCCGGCGCACCAACGCGCTGCACGCGGCAAGAGCCTCCGCGTGTCGACCCGAACGGTAGAGGGCGACCACGAGTTGCGTGGTGAGCCGCTCCCGCAACGGGTGGACGGCCACCGCGGCCTGGACCGCGTGGACGATCCGCTCGTGGGCGCCGAGCTCCAGCAGCGCGTCGAAGCGTTCCTCCATGGCGCACACGCGCAGCTCGTCGAGGCGCGCGGCCTCGGGGCGGACGGGCTCGAGGTCGTCGATCCCGGCGTACGCGGGACCACGCCAGAGCTCGAGCGCGGCGGCGAGCTGCTCCTCCGCGTGTTCCGGATAGCCCTCCCGGCGGGCGTCGTGCGCGCGACCGACCAGTTGCTCGAAGCGTGACGCGTCGGTCTCGTCGGACGCGAGGACGAGCCGGTAGCCGTGCGCGTCCAGCGGGAGGCGCCCACTCGGCATGCCGTCGAGCCGCCCGGGCTCGAGCGCGCGGCGTACTCGCGCGATGTGGACCCGTAGCGCGGCGCCCGCGCTGTCGGGCGGTGCACCGTGCCAGAGCTCGTCGACGAGCACCTCGGGCGCCACGCATCTGTTCGCGCGGACCGCGAGGAGCGCCAGCAGGTCACGCGGCTTCGAACCCCGGAGCGCGACCGGTCCGTCGTCGCCGACCACCTCGAGAGGTCCGAGGACGCGGAGCTCCATGGCCCACCCCGGTTCGAGCCGCCGCGAAGCGCGAACCGTACCGGCTGGTCAGAGCGGGTTCCACCGCTTTACGGGGCCTTTGCGGCCGGTCCGTAGAACCTCATCCATGGAGACGAGGCAGGAGACGGACGTGCAGACGCTGTCGGTGTTGTTCACCGACGTCGTCGGCTCGACCGAGATCGCCATGCGGCTCGGTGACGACGCGAGCGACTCGCTGCGGCGCGAGCACTTCCGGGCGCTGCGCGACGCGGTCGAGAGCACGGGCGGTCAGGTCGTCAAGACCATCGGCGACGGCGTGATGGCGCGCTTCTCGAGCGTCCGCCGCGCGTTGGACGGCGCCGCTGCGATCCAGCGGACCGTCGACACGACGAACCGGGACGCGCGCCACCGTCTCGACGTCCGGGTCGGTGTCAGCGTCGGCGACGTGACCGTCGAGCAGGGCGACTGCTTCGGCATGCCCGTCGTCGAGGCGGCGCGGCTGTGCAGCGCGGCCGACCACGGTCGCATCCTCGCCATCGAGCGCGTTCGCGAGCTCGCGGCGGGGAGCGGTCACGTGTTCTCGGTCGGCCGCGAGGTCTCCTGCAAGTCGATGACCCTGCGGGCGGTGGAGATCGAGTGGGCATCGGATGCGGCGGTCACGCCGATCCGTCACGACCTGTTCACGAGGAACGGATCCGAGAACGAGGAGGAGCACGCATGAGGTTCACCAGGCACACATGGCACGACCGGTTGCGCGACGTGTGGCTGTTCGAGGGCTGCACCGATCGCGAGCTCGATGTCGTCGGACGGCTGACGACCGAGGTCTGGCGACCGGACAACTGGGTGCTGACGATCCAGGACGCGCCGGGCGACGAATGCTTCGTCGTGCTGGACGGCGAAGCGGTCGCGGTGCGCGACGGCGTGGCGCTCGGCACGCTGCAGCCCGGCACGATCTTCGGTGAGATGGCGCTGCTCGACGGTCGACCTCGGGTCGCGACGGTCTGGTCGCTGACGACGATGAAGCTCCTCGCCATGTCGCGCCGCGAGTTCGACGCGCTGCTCCACGCCGGCATCCCGGCGGTGAACCGCCGCATCGCAG
>DASRES010000038.1 GCA_035651955.1 Acidimicrobiia bacterium | reverse complement strand
TCCGGATCGTGTCGAGCGCGTCGTCGACACTCAACCGCTCTTCGTCGACCCCGCACACCGGGCACCGGCGGGCGGGCAACGGATGGTCGACGGTCACCAACGGGTGAGGAGCCGCAGGATCGGCGCCACCGTGCCGAGGATCACCATCGCGAGCACGACCCGCAGCAGCCACGCCGGTGCCCGGCGCTCGCGCAGGAGCGTGTCGCCCTCGCACGCGGCGTCCACCTCGTCGACGAGCATGACGTAGCGCGCGTCCTCCAACTGGTCGGCAGGGACGTAGACGTCGACGCGGGCCATCTCACCGACAGTGAGCAGGTAGGGCGAGTCGATCGCGCCCCGCAGCTCGGGGTCGAGCCCCTCGGAGTGCAGGCGCGCGGCGAGCACCCGCGCCGGGAAGGCCCCGTTCACCGACGTCAGACGCTCCATCGCCGGCATGAAGCCGATGTTAGAGCCGGCTGCAGTTGCCTCGCCCGGTACCGTGGGGCGGGATGGACCGGCGGATCTTCGGGCTCGAGAACGAGTACGGCGTCACGTGCACGCTGCGCGGGCAGCGCCGGCTCAGCCCCGACGAGGTGGCCCGTTACCTCTTCCGCCGGGTCGTGTCGTGGGGCCGCTCCAGCAACGTCTTCCTCGAGAACGGCGCGCGCCTCTACCTCGACGTCGGCAGCCATCCCGAGTACGCGACCCCGGAGTGCGACTCGATCGCGGACCTCGTCGTGCACGACAAGGCGGGGGAGCGGATCCTGGAGGGTCTCGTGCAGAGCGCGGAGCAGCGTCTGCGCGAGGAGGGCATCCGGGGCGAGGTGTTCCTCTTCAAGAACAACACCGACTCCGCGGGCAACTCGTACGGGTGTCACGAGAACTACCTCGTCGAGCGGGACGGCGACTTCTCCAAGTTCACCGACGTGCTGATCCCGTTCCTCGTGACGCGCCAGGTCTACGCGGGCGCGGGCAAGGTGCTGCAGACTGCCCGCGGCGCGATGTACTGCGTGTCGCAGCGGGCCGAGCACATCTGGGAAGGCGTCAGCTCCGCGACGACGCGGTCCCGGCCGATCATCAACACGCGCGACGAGCCGCACGCGGACGCCGAGCGGTTCCGCCGTCTCCACGTGATCGTCGGCGACTCGAACATGAGCGAGTACACGACGTTCCTGAAGGTCGGGGCCACGTCGATCCTGCTCCGAATGCTCGAGGAGGACTCCGGCCCGTGGCGGGACCTCAGCCTCGAGAACCCGATCCGAGCGATCCGCGAGATCAGCCACGACATCACGTGCCGCCGGAAGGTCCGGCTCGCGAACGGCCGTGAGCTGTCGGCCGTCGAGATCCAGAGCGAGTACCTGACACGGGCGCTGCGCTTCGCGAAGCGTCGCGGGCTCGCGCCGCTCGAGCAGCAGGCGCTCACGATGTGGGAGCACGTGATGAGCCACCTCGAGCGCGACCCGCTGGCGTTGCGCACCGAGGTGGACTGGGTGATCAAGTACCACCTTCTCGAGGCGTACCGGATCAAGCACGACATGCCGCTCACGCATCCGCGCGTCGCGCTGATCGACCTGAGCTACCACGACGTCACCCGCGCCCGGTCCCTCTACTACCTGCTCGAGCGCAACGACCGCGTCGAGCGCACCGCGAAGGACGACGACATCGAGGCCGCGGTCGAGACGCCGCCGCAGACGACGCGCGCGCGTCTGCGCGGCGCGTTCATCCGCCGGGCGAAGGAACGCAAGCGCGACTACACCGTCGACTGGGTGCACCTGAAGCTCAACGACCAGGCGCAACGGACGGTGCTCTGCAAGGACCCGTTCAAGGCGAGAGACGAACGGGTAGAGCGGCTCATAGCTTCGCTGTAGCGATGCCGTCGTTCCGGACGGGGAAGGTCGTCGCCATCCTGCAGGAGCGCGCCGGCCTGCAGCGCGTCGACGTCGACCTGGGCAGCGGACCCGAGCGCGCGTACGTGCTCACCCAGCTGACCGGTGACGTCGTCGTCGGCGACCGGGTCGTCGTGAACACGACCGCCGTCGAGCTCGGGCTCGGCACCGGCGGGTGGCACGTCGTGCACTGGAACCTCGAGCGCGACGGATGGAGCCAGCGGGGCCCGGGCCACATCATCAAGGCGCGCTACACGAGCCTCCAGACCGACGTCGGCAGCGCGGAGGAGCACGCGGTCGAGCTCGTCGAGGTCGACGACATCCACGCGATGCCCGTCGTCGCCGCGCCGCTGCACAGCCAGGTGCCCGCGGTCGCGGCCGGGTTCAAGGCGATCGCGCCCGAGGCACGGCTCGCGTACGTGATGACCGACGGCGCCGCGCTCCCGCTCGCGCTCTCCGACCTCGTGGCCGCGATGCGCGACGAGCATCTCGTCGACAGGACGATCACGAGCGGGCACGCGTTCGGCGGCGACTACGAGGCGGTGTCGACGTTCTCCGCGCTCGCGGTCGCGCGCCATCTCGCGCACGCCGACGCCGCAGTCGTCGCGATGGGCCCGGGGATCGTCGGGACGGGGACGAGGCTCGGCTTCTCGGGCATCGAGGTCGGGCCGATCCTCGACGCCGCGTCCGCGCTCGGCGGGCGTCCGATCGCGTGCCTCCGCGTCTCGTTCGCCGACGCGCGCCCGCGCCACCAGGGCGTGTCCCACCACACGCTCACGACGCTGCGCCTGGCGTGCCGGGACCGCGTGACGGTCGCCGTCCCCGCGGTCGGTGGTGACGCGCAGGCCCGCGTCGAGCAGGACCTCGCGAGCGCCGGGATCGACGCGCGTCACGACGTCGTCGCGGTCGAGCCGCCGCCGGGTGTGCTCGATCGGCTCGGACCGGGCGGGCTCGACGTCGTGTCGATGGGGCGCCCGGTCGCCGCCGACCCCGTCATGTTCGAGTGCGCGGCCGCCGCCGGCGCGCTCGCCGCGCGCTGGGTCCGGGATCTTCCGTGAGCGACCGGCTCGAGCGGTTGCTGAACCTGACCGCGACGCTGCTCGACACGCGGCGACCGCTGACGCTCGACGAGATCGCCGAGCGCGTCTCACCGGCCTACCCCGACGACCGCACGACGCGCCGTCGCCAGTTCGAGCGCGACAAGGAGACGCTGCGGGACCTGGGGATCGACATCAGCGTCGAGAGCCTCGACCCGTTCGGACAGGCCGAGGTCGGCTACCGCATCCGGCCCGAGCGCTACTACCTGCCGGAGCTCGACCTCACCGACGAGGAGCGCGCCGCGCTCCACGTCGCGGTCACCGCGGTACGGCTCGAGGGCGAGGACGCGCGCGACGCGTTGCTGAAGCTCGGCGGGCTGACCGGTGAGGCGTCGGCGGCGGTCGCCGAGCTGCCCGCGAGCCCCGTGCTCGGCGACCTGTTCGACGCGGCCGCACGCCGCGCGCCCGTGCGGTTCCGCTACCGGGGCGAGGAGCGTGACCTCGCGCCGTACGGCGTCGTGTTGCGGTGGGGCCACTGGTACGTCGTCGGCCACGACCGCGGACGCGACGCGCCACGCGCGTTCCGCGTCGACCGCATCGACGGCGACGTGGCGGTCGGTTCGCCGGGCGACTTCGACGTCCCGGCCGGCTTCGATCCCGCGCAGCTCCTTCGCGACGACCCGATGCGCTTCGGCGACGACCGTCCGGAGCACGCGCGGGTGCTCGTCGACCCGACGCGCGCGGCATGGGTCGTCGAGCAGCTCGGCGACGAGGCAGTGGAGGAGCGGCGCGACGACGGCAGCGTCGTCGTGGGGCTCGAGGTCGTGAACCGCGACGCGTTCCGGTCCTGGGTGCTCGGGCTGCTCGACCACGCCGAGGTCCTCGCCCCGGACGCGCTACGCGCCGACATGGTCGAGTGGCTGCGCGCCCTCGCGAACGGGAAGGCGTCGTGAGCCCGAAGGCCGTCGCGACCGATCGCCTGCGGCGCGTCCTCGCGCTCGTGCCGTGGATCCTCGCCCACCCGGGCGAGCATCTCGACGACCTCGCGTCGCGCTTCGGCATGACACGAGCCGCGCTCGAACGCGAGCTGTCACTGCTCCAGTTCTGCGGTCTGCCTCCGTACACCGCGGACCGCCTGATCGACGTCGACGTGCGCGGCGACCGCGTGACGATCCGTCTCGCCGAGTACTTCGAGCGTTCGCTGCGCCTCACGCCGTCCGAGGGCGTCGCGTTGCTGACCGCCGGTCGTGCGCTGCTCGCCGTACCCGGATCGGACCCGAACGGCCCCCTCGCACGCGCGCTCGACAAGCTGGCGGGCGCGCTCGGCGCGGGCGCGAACGTCGCCGTCGACGTCGGCGGCGCGCGCCATCTCGACGAGCTGCGCGACGCCGTTCGCGGCGGCGAGCAGGTCGAGATCGACTACTACTCCTACGCCCGCGACGAGATGACGACGCGCACGATTGACCCGACGCGCGTCTTCCACGCATTCGGCGCCTGGTACGTCGCGGCGTACTGCCATCGCGCGGCGGGGGAGCGGCTGTTCCGCGCGGATCGCGTCCGCGCCGTCCGCCCGACCGGTCAGCGGTTCGAGCCACGACCCGACTCCGAGCGGGTCGAGGAGCTCGTCTACCACCCCCGGCCCGACGACCTGCGCGTGACGCTCCGGCTCGCGCCGTCCGCGCGCTGGGTGCCGGAGACGTACCCGACCGAGAAGGTGGTCGACGAGCCCGGCGGCGGCTGCACGGTCACGCTGGCCGTCAGCGAGCGGGCCTTCCTCGACCGGCTCCTCCTCGCGCTCGGGCCCGCCGGCGAGGTGATCGCTCCCCGCGAAGAACGCGATGCCGGGGCGCGCGCGGCACGGCGGCTGCTGGCGCGCTACGACGGCCTGTGACGAGGCGCACGTGCGCGGGCGGGGCAACGCGGACGTGCGAGGATGGCGGTCCATGCCGAGCCCCCTCTCCTCCCCGCGCCCTTGCGCGCGCGAGACGACCTCGTGACCGTCGGGTCACCGGGGCCGGAGCCCGACGGGCCGGCGCTCACCTCGGACGGGCACACCGACGTCCTTCCCGCGCCGGCCGACGGCGGTGGCCCCGAGGGTCGGCGGCGCGGCCGGCGACGCAAGGACCTGCGCCGGCAGATCGTCGAGTGGGTCGTCCTGATCGCGTGCGCGCTCGGGATCGCGCTCGTCATCAAGACGTTCCTGTTCCAGGCGTTCTACATCCCGTCGCCGTCGATGGTCCCGACGCTCGAGGTCGGCGACCGCGTGCTCGTCAACAAGCTCAGCTACCACCTGCACCCGGTGCACCGCGGCGACATCGTCGTCTTCAAGGCGCCGCCCGGCGTCGAGTCCGCCGACATCCAGGACCTCGTGAAGCGGGTCATCGGCCTGCCCGGCGACACCGTCGAGGGGCGGGGCGGGCACATCTACGTCGACGGGCGGTTGCTGAAGGAGCCGTACCTGCCCGCGGGTACCGAGTCGAAGACCTTCGGCCCGGTGAACGTCCCCGCGCACTCGTACTACGTGCTGGGCGACAACCGCCCGTCCTCGAAGGACTCGACCGTGTTCGGCCCGATCTCGCGCAAGCTGATCGTCGGGCGCGTGTTCGTCCGCATCTGGCCGCTGAGCCGCCTCGGGTTCTTGTGATCTGGTCGCGCTCGGCGCCTGACCGAGTCAGAGCGCCAAGCAAGCTCGCCGCTCCTGCGAGCTCGCTGCGCACCCTCCGGGCTGCTCCGCTCGCCGCCGCTCGTTGGGTTACGGATCGGCGCGTCACGACGACCACTGGATGATCGCGGCCATCATCCGATCCGGGCGGTCGCAGTAGACCGCGTCGATCCCCATCTCGAGCACGGCGCGGAGCTGGCGCGTCTCCTGCGTGTCCCACGCGAAGGCACGCACGCCGAAGCGGTGGAAGAGCGCGACGAGACCCTTGGTCCACTCGGTGTAGTGCAGGTTGATCGCGTCGACGCGCAACCGCTTCAGCTCCGCGGCGTGGCGCTCGACGGGCACGGCGATGCGCTTGCGGCGCGTCGAGTGGACGAGGCGGACGTCGTCGTCCGCATGGCGCAGCTCCTCGAGCAGCGCCGCGTTGCCGGAGCACAGCCAGAGGCGGGCGGGTGCGCCGTCGCCCGCGGCTCGCGCGACGTCGACGATCGGCAGCGCGGCGCGGTGCTCCTTCACGTCGAGCGAGAGCTCGAAGCCCGTGCCGAGCGTCTCGTACAGGTCACGGAGTCGCGGCACGCGGTGCGCGGCGAGCTCGTCGGAAGACGTGCGCCCGACGTGCAGCCGTCGCAGCCCGGCGCGCACGACGTCGTCGTGGACGAGCACGACCTCGCCGTCGGCCGCCAGCCATGCGTCGGACTCCAGACCGGTCGCGCCCTGCTCGAGCGCGACGCGGAAGGCGTCGATCGTGTTCTCGCGCTCGTAGGCGCGCGCGCCCCGGTGCGCGAAGCCGATCGTCATGGCGGCGCATGGTCGCACACCGCGCGCTCCCGCGACCCGCCCGACCCCCGGGCGCCACGCTGCGTGAGACGTTCCCCGAATGCTTAAGACCCCCGGAAGCCCTGCCGATCTGGACTCAGCGGACAGGAGTAAGGGGAACTGCGGTGACGACGATTCGAGCCAACTGCCCGAGCTGCGGAGACGTCCAGCTGCGGGCGTCCGACCTCACCGTCCGGGTGTGCTCGGACGACGAGAGCGGGTCGTACTGCTTCCGTTGCCCCGAGTGCGAGCGTGCCGTGGCGAAGGAGGCGAGCCGCCGGATCGTCGACCTGCTCGTATCCTCCGGTGTGCGTCTCCAGGTGTGGCGCCGCCCGGCCGAGCTCACCGAGATCCACGAGGGCCCCGCGCTCACGCCGGACGACCTCCTCGACTTCCACATGCTCCTGCGTGCGGACGACTGGTTCGACCAGCTGACCGAGGTCGTCCGCAAGACGCTCCCGCGCTGACACGCCGGACCCCACGGCCGCCGGGCGCCTAGCCTGCGGACGTGGCGACGATCTGGCTCCTGCCCCTCGGGTTCGCGGCGGTCGGGATCGTCACGGCGGTCGTCGCGCTGCGCCGCATCCGGGCCGAGGCCGTCCCTGCCGTCGAGGCGTTGCACCGCACCCGCACCCGACTGAGCCCCGCGATCGGCGCCCTCCGCCAGGAGCTGTCCCACGCGGCGCACCGCACCCGCGCACACGGAGATCTCACGACCCGGCGGTAGCATCACCGGCCGGCGCGGCATCGGCGCCGCGTGCCCCGGACGCCGGGAGGACGAGCCGGAGCAATCGGCCCGACGGAGCTGAGAGGACCCGTGCGGACGAAGCCGGGCCCTGGCCGGACGGCCGGGAGGGCCCGGCCCGAGGGAGCTGAGAGGAACCGTGCGGACGAAGCCGGGCCCTGGCCGGACGGCCGGGAGGGCCCGGCCCGAGGGAGCTGAGGGGAAGATCGAGCCGTGAACCTCGGCGGTCCGGAGATCCTCGTCATCCTCCTCGTCGCGCTCCTCGTGTTCGGGCCGAACAAGATCCCCGAGGTCGCACGTCAGGTCGGCCGGGGCATGCGCGAGATCCGCAAGCTCCAGGAGAACCTGCGGGGCGACGTCGCCGACCTCCTCGACCTCCACGACGACGACGAGGCCGACGGCTCGCCGTTCCACCCCGTCCCGACCGAGCTGCCGGCGTCGCCCGTGCCGGCACCCCGTCCCCGGCCGCTCCGCAGCGCGCCCGCCCGTCCCGTCCCCGGCCCGCCGCCGAGCGCGATGCCCTCCCGGTTCCGGACCCCGGCCGGGACGAGGATGGCCTCCGTGCCCCGCGTGCCCACCGCTCCGGCAGCCGCCGTGAAGCCGGCGGCAGTGGTCGCGACGACTCGCGCGGCCGCCGCGCCGTCACGTTTCCGCGCGCCACGCCCGCCGGCCGCGTCCTGAGCTCACCTCGTGCGCAATCCGTTCCGCAGGAGGAAGCCGCGCACGCCCGGCGCGCACATGACGGTCGTCGAGCACCTCTCGGAGCTCCGGCGCCGGATCTTCATCTCGCTGATCGCCGTCCTGTGCGCCGCGATCGTCTGTTACATCTTCTCGGCGTCGATCATCCGCTTCTTCGTCCACTACTACGAGCACGCGACGCACGGGAAGCGCAATGCCCTGATCTTCCTCGGGCCGCTCGACGCCTTCCTCATCCGCCTCAAGATCGCGACGTACGGCGGGATCGTGCTGGCGGTCCCGATCTGGCTCTGGCAGCTGTGGCGGTTCGTCACGCCGGGGCTGAACCCCAACGAGAAGCGCTACGCCGTCCCGTTCCTGCTGTCGTCGATCCTGCTGTTCGCGCTGGGCGGTTGGGTCGCGCTGCTGACGCTGACGAAGGCGCTGTCGTTCCTGCTCGGGATCGGCGGGTCGCAGCTGCAGCCGCAGCTCACGGCGGACAAGTACCTCTCGCTCGTCGGCCTGATGATCGTCGCGTTCGGGATCTCGTTCGAGTTCCCCGTCGTGCTGATGTTCCTGCTCATCGCGCACGTGCTGCGCACCGAGCAGCTCCGCCGCTGGCGGCGTCCCGCGATCCTCATCATCGTGATCTTCGCCGCGGTGATCACTCCGAGCCAGGACCCGTACTCTCTGTTCTTCATGGCCGTCCCGATGTACGTGTTCTACGAGGCGTGCATCGTCATCGGGAGGATCCTCAAACGGTGAGCGAGCAGGTGGGAGAGTCCGAGACGTGAGCAAGCGGGCGCATCCCCGTGACGCGTGGCGGCCGCCGCGGCCGAAGGCCGAGATCGCCAAGGCCGTCGCGGCCGCGGTGGTGATCGTCGGGGCGACGGCGGGCATCGTGTATCTGTGGCCGACCGGATCGTCCGGCAACAGCCCGGTGACCGTGCAGACGTCGAACCCGGCGAGCACCACGACGGTCCCCGCGACGACGGCCCCGGCGACGACGGCGACGACAGCGCCGCGCGCGACCACGCCGACGACGAAGGCCGGCGCCGCGCCGTGACCGTCGCCGGCCCGCCGGCGCGCGCGGGTCGCCTCCGCGACAGCTTCGAGTCGGGGCTGCGGTTCGGGCTCGACGCGTTCCAGCAGCACGCGCTCGACGCGCTCGACGCGGGCGAGTCCGTGCTCGTCGCGGCGCCGACGGGCTCGGGCAAGACGCTCGTCGCTGAGTACGCGATCGCACGCGCGCTCGCGGAGGGGGCGAAGGCGTTCTACACGACGCCCCTCAAGGCGCTGTCGAACCAGAAGTTCCACGATCTCGCGCGCGTGCACGGCGCCGAGCGCGTCGGCCTGTTGACGGGAGACAACTCGCTCAACGGCGACGCGCCGGTCGTCGTCATGACGACCGAGGTGCTGCGCAACATGATCTACGGCGCGTCGAGCGCGCTCGACTCGTTGCGCTACGTGATCCTCGACGAGGTCCACTACCTCCAGGACCGCTTCCGCGGCGCGGTGTGGGAGGAGGTGATCATCCACCTGCCAGCAGAGGTCGACCTCGTGTGCCTGTCCGCGACGGTGTCGAACGCCGAGGAGTTCGCGGACTGGCTGCGCACCGTGCGCGGCGAGACGCGCGCCGTCATCGAGGAGCGCCGGCCCGTCGAGCTCACGAACCTCTATCTGGTGGGGGAGCGTGGCAGCGACGCGCTGCACCTGTTGCCGACGTTCGTCCGCATCGACGACGAGGAGCGCCCGAACCCCGAGGCAGCGCGACTCGACGCCCGCGGGCATCGCGGCGCGGGACCACGCGGTCGAGCGCGGCTCCGCTTGCGGACGCCCGGACGCGTCGAGACCGTCGAGCGGCTCGCGAGCGAGCAGATGCTGCCCGCGATCTTCTTCGTGTTCAGCCGGGCAGGCTGCGACGCCGCGGTGGACCAGTGCGTCGCGGCCGGCGTCCGGTTGACGGAGTCACACGAGCGCGCCGAGATCCGGCGCATCGCCGAGCGCCACACCGACGGGCTCGCCGACGACGATCTGGACCTTCTCGGGTACGAGCGGTGGGCGGCGGCGCTGGAGTCGGGCGTCGCCGCGCACCACGCGGGGATGGTCCCGCCGATGAAGGAGGCGGTCGAAGAGGCGTTCGCCGCCGGTCTCGTGAAGGTCGTGTTCGCGACCGAGACGCTCGCGCTCGGGATCAACATGCCGGCGCGGTCGGTCGTGATCGAGAAGCTCTCGAAGTTCACGGGGGAGCACCACGAGTTCCTGACGCCGGGCGAGTACACGCAGCTGACCGGGCGCGCCGGGCGGCGCGGCATCGACGACGCCGGCTACGCGATCGTCTTCTGGAGCCCGTTCGTGCCCTTCGACCAGGTCGCGGGGCTCGCGTCGCGCCGGACGTACGCGCTCACCTCGTCGTTCCGACCGACGTACAACATGGCGGTCAACCTCGTGCACCGGTACCCGCGCGACGTCGCGCACCACCTCCTGAACCTGTCGTTCGCGCAGTACCGCACCGACCGCGACACCGTGACGCTCGAGCGGCGCCTCGAGCGTGACCGGGAGCTCCTCGCGCGCCAGCTCGCGACCGGGGGGATCGACGCCGGCGACGTCGACGCGTACCGGCGCGCGAGCGAGCGTGCCGACCTCGAGCGTCGCGACGACGGACGCAGCCGCATCGCGGAGCGGCTCGGGCGCCTTCGTCCCGGCGACGTGCTCCTGGTCGGCAAGCGCGGCGGGCGCGTCGTCGTCCTCCGGCACGCGCGCGCCCGTGGCGACCAGGTCCTCGCGCTGACCGCGAGCCGCGACCTGGTGCAACTGCGACCGCGCGACTTCCACGAGCCACCCGTAGCGCTCGCGAGCATCGAGCTGCCGCGCCCGTACGCGCCGAAGAGCCCGGGGTTCCGTCGCGAGGCGGCGGACGCGCTGCGGCGCGTCCGGTTGCGCGCGCCACAGCCACGACCGCGCGACGACGACGGGCGCAGCGACCGTGCGCGCGACCGCGGTGCCGTCGGCCGTACGCGAGCGCTCGCGGGCGTCGACCGGCTGCAGCGCGACATCGAACGTCTCGAGCGGAGGATCCGCGGCCGCAGCGACACGCTGGCGCGCCAGTTCGACCGCGTGCTGCGCGTGCTCGAGGCACGCGGCTACGTCGAGGGCTGGTCGTTGACGGACGCCGGACGCCAGCTCGCGCGTCTCTACACGGAGGCCGACCTCCTCGTCGCCGAGGCGCTCGAGAACGGCTTGTTCGACGATCTCGACGGCCCCGAGACGGCCGCGCTCGCGTCGTGCTTCACCTACGAACGACGCGGGCCCGAGGCGGGCCGGACCGCGTTGCCGCGCTGGCCGACGTCCCGCCTGTCGCGCCGGTGGCGCGAGCTCGAGCGCCTCGCACGCGACCTCGCGGGCGACGAGGACGACGCGGGCCTTCCCGAGACCCGGCCACCCGATCCGGGGTTCGCGCCCGTCGTGCACGGATGGGTCGCCGGCGAGGAGCTGGCCGACGTCCTCGACGACGAGCTGACGGGCGGGGACTTCGTGCGCCAGGTGAAGCAGTGCATCGACCTCCTGCGACAGGTGTCGGAGGTCGCGGCCGACCCGCACGTGCGCGCGGCCGCGGCGTCGGCGGCCGACGCGTGCTTCCGCGGCGTCGTCGCGGCGTCGAGCGTCGTCGCGTGAGCACGTGATCCGGAAGGGCGAGCCGTGGGGCGCGCGCACCGACGCGTCGCCGGACGTCACCGTGCACGGCGACGACGCCACCCTCGCCGCGACGCTGCGCGACGCGCCGGGCGCGCTCGTGCGTTTGGTGCCGTCCGAAGCGTCGGAGATCGCGCGCGCGTTGGGGTTGACGGGGTCTTCAGACGCCGGCATCGAAGTCGCGCTCGACGTCCTGCGCGTCGACGGCGCGCGCGATGCCGTCAACGCAGTCGTGCTCGGCACCCGGCCGGATCGCGTGCGCGCGTGGTCGCGAGCGGCGAGCGTCCGTGTCGAGGTCGACGGTCGTGACCGCTTCACGGGCCGCGCGACGGCCGTCGTCGTCGCGAACGGCCAGTTCCTCGGAGGCCTCGATGCCGTTCCGCGCGGGCATCCGGGCGACGGGCGCTTCGAGGTACAGGTGTACGCGCTCACGCCCGGGGAGCGTGCCGGCATGCGCCGCCGGCTCGCGACCGGCACGCACGTCCCGCATCCGCGGATCACGCAGGTCACCGGGAAGCGGGTCGTGGTCACCGCGGGACGTGCGCTCCCGGTGGAGATCGACGGCCACCGGTCAGGACGAACGCTCACGCTCACGGTCGAGGTGAGACCAGCGAGCCTGAGGCTCCTCCTGTAGGCGAGGCGCGATCATCCGCCATCGCGGGCAACCCCTCCCGGTACGCTCGGCAGTCCATGCTGTACGTCGACGAGGAGTTCAGCGAGGACGAGGCGGCGATCCTCCGGCCGTACTTCTCGAACCTCCGGGGTCCGGTGTTCGCGCTGGTCAACCTCCCGGAGGTGGTCAAGGGCGCACTCTTCGCGAGGTACTCCCGGAGCTCGAAGAGCCTCCGCCGCCTGTTCCTCGACGAGTTCGTCGGCAACCTGGACCTCACCGGTGATCTGACCGTCGACGCCACGATCGGGCTCCGCCGCGCCGAGGAGCTGTACGAGCGCGTCTTCGTCGAGTACGGCGACGACTCGGTCGCGCAGCTCGGCGGCGTGCACCTCGCGTGCGAGCAGGCGTCGAACCTCCTGACGAAGGTGCTCGAGTGGGGCCGGCTCATGGCGTACCTCGAGCAGTCGACGCGCTACATCCCCTACGACGTCCGGCTCGGCGGCCGCTACCGCTACTGGCGCGACCCGGCCATCACCAGCTCCGCAGTCGGCGCGCGCTACGTCGCCGACATGGACGGCTTCTTCGACACGTACCGCTCGCTGTTGCCCGTCATGCTCGAGTGGGCGCGCGACCGCTACCCGAAGGAACCCGGCGACTCCGACTTCGTCTACAAGCAGACGATCAAGGCGAAGGCCTGCGACGCGATCCGCGGGATCCTCCCCGCGGCGACGCTCTCCAACGTCGGCATCTACGGCACGGGCCAGGCGTTCGAGGCACTGCTCCTCCGGATGCGCGCGCACCCGCTCCCCGAGGCCCGCAGCTACGCGGACATGATGCTGCACGAGCTGCGCAAGGTGATCCCGTCGTTCCTGAGCCGCGTCGACCGCCCCGAACGCGGCGTGGCGTGGAGCCGGTACCTCGAGGACGTGCGGGTCGACGCGGCCGACGTCGCGTACCGGATCTTCGGCGCCGAGCCGCCGGAGCCGCGCCCGGCGGTGACCCTCACGGACTTCGATCCCGACGGCGAGGACAAGGTGCTCGCCGCGATCTGCTACCCGTACACGAACCTCCCCGAGGACCAGGTGCTCGCACGCGTCCGGAGGCTCGGCGCGGAGGACAAGCTCGCGATCATGCGCGCGGCGGTGGGGGAGCGGACGAACCGCAGGCACAAGCCGGGACGCGCGTTCGAGCGGACGTCGTACCGCTTCGACGTGCTGTCGGACTACGGCGCGTTCCGCGACCTGCAACGACACCGCATGCTGACGATCGAGTGGCAGCCGCTCACACCACAGCACGGGTACGAGGTGCCGGACGCGGTGCACGAAGCCGGCGTCGTCGATCACTTCGACGACGCGATGCAACGCAGCGCGACGCTGTACGACGCGCTCGCACCGCACTTCCCCGAGCACGCGCCGTACGCGGTGTCACTCGCGTACCGGATCCGGTTCGTGATGCAGATGAACGCGCGCGAGGCGTTCCATCTCCTCGAGCTGCGCAGCTCACCGCAGGGTCACCCCGCGTACCGGCGGGTCGCACAGGAGATGCACCGGCTGATCGCGGAGGAGGCCGGTCACCGGGTGATCGCGGAAGCCATGCAGTTCGTCGACCACGGCGCGTACGACCTCGAGCGGCTCGAGTCCGAACGAGCGGCCGAGCGGCGACGCACCGCGCCGAGCAGCTGAGCCGGGCAGCTGAGCCGAGCGGTGTGCCGCGCGCTGCGCGCGCGGACTCCGGCGGCGCGTGCGCGCGACCCCGAGAAATTCTCGGACGGCATGACCTGCAGGGATGCGCGACCACGCAGGTCAGCGCGTCGCGGGCGGCCCGCGCCCCGCTTGACACGAGGGCCTCTTCTCGGGCTCACTACTGAGCGTCCCCGCACCCTGTTGCCGGTCGTGGGCCTTCCGGCGAGGCCCTGAGCCCCGCGGGAAGGGGGCATGAGGGACCGGGGGTCCAGGAGGCCAAGTAGAGAACGCTGCGACAACCCGGCCGGTCTCCGGCGCGGGCCACACAGCGGCCCCAACGGCCTCCTGGGCCTCTCGTTTCTTTGGACGCGCTCTTGCTTGTCTGACGCGCTCGCTGCGGGCCGGGATACCCGGCCCGCGGACGCTCGCCGCTACGGGCGGCCAACGGCTGCTTGCACGCGAGGTGCCTCTTCCAAACGCGGGCACGCGCCCGGAATGCGAACGCGTCGCGCGGTGTTCAGGCGCGTGCAATTGGGCGTGGGGGCCGGGGTTATACTCCCGCACCCCGCTCGCCCGAGAGACGTTTCCGCCCCCCGAGTTGTCGCGAGCGAAGGTCGGGTAGGGGAGTCGCGCACTGCCCGACGCGTCGCGGTGGAGCACACCCATGGCCGAAGACGAATTCGACGACGAAGAACCAGATCTGGACGACGAGGACCTCGAGCTCGACGAGGACGACGAGGCGCTCGAGCTCGACGAGGACGACGACGACCTCGACGTCGACGTCATCGACGACGAGGAGGCCGTCGAGGAGACCGACATCGAGGTCCCGACCTCGCCCGCCGCGCTGACGACGACCGACGAAGAAGACGACGAGATCGTCGACCTCGACGAGGAGCTGCACCCCGACGACGTCGAGGAGCCGCTCGACGTCCTGCTGCTCGAGCGGACCGCGAGCGGCAGCCTCGAGGACGACGAGGAGCTGGAGGACGACGAGGCCGAGACGGACGACCGCGGCGACGGCTCCGGTCGGATCCTGCCCCGCCGGGCCGACGAGTTCCTCTGCTCGTCGTGCTTCCTCGTCCTGCCTCGCACCCAGCTCGCGGACGAGGCCAAGATGGTCTGCCGGGACTGCGCCTGACGCGACGTTGCGGCGCCGCGCCCGGTCGCCCGCACCCGACCGCACCGCCTGCCGAGCCGAGGGGACGCCCCGCTGTCGACCTCCGCCGCCGCTCCCGCGCCCGAACGCCGAGCGGACGCGCCCGACCCGACGGCCGGCGGCCGCGTCCCGTCGCGTGACGCGCGCACGCGCACGGAGGTGCAAGCGTGGACGCGCTTCGCCGCCGCGGTCGCGGCCGGGCTGCTCCTGTCGTGCGCGCGTCCACCGCTCGACGTCGGCCTGCTCGGCCTCGTCGCGCTCGCGCCGCTCTGGTGGGCGTGGCGCGACGTGTCCCCGGGCCGCGCCGCGCTCCTCGGGCTCGTCGCGGGTGCGGCGTACTACGGCGTACTCGTCTCGTGGGTGTGGTACTTCGGCGCGGTCGCGATCGTGCCGCTCGTGCTCGTCCTCGCGGCATCGTGGGCCGGCGCGGGCGCGGTCGTCGCGTGGCTCGCCCGGCGGGGCGTCCGGTCGCCGTTCCTCCTCGCCGCGGTCTGGGTGCTGTTCGAGACCGTCATCGGGCGGTGGCCCGTCGGCGGCCTGTCGTGGGGCGAGGTCGGCTACACGCTGCACGGCGTCGGGTTCGGCCGCGCGCTGGCGAGCTGGGGCGGCGTGCTGTTCGTGTCGTATGTCGCGGTCGCGTGCAGCGCGCTCGTCGTCGACGTCGTCGTCGCCGCGCGCACCCGCCGGCTCTCGGCCGTACGCGGCGTCGCGATCGGTGCCGTGGTCCTCGTCGCCGTCGTCGTGGTCGCGGACGTCACGCGCTTCACGCCCCGGCCCACGGGCACGTTGCGGTACGCGCTGTTGCAGGGCAACGACAAGGACCGCGATCTGACCCAGCGGGAGATCGACTCCGAGTTCCTGACGCAGAGCCATCTCAGGCTCGCGGCGACGCTGCACGGCCACTACGACCTGATCGTGTTCCCCGAGTCGTCGCTCGACAACGATCCCGAAGAGGACCCACCCACGCGCGCCGCGCTCGTCGACGTCGCGCGCGCGCACGGTGCCGACGTCCTCGCGAACGCGATCACCACGGACGCGAGTGGTCGGTCGTTCAACACGAACCTGCTGTACGAGCCGGACGGGACGCTGCAGGGGACGTACTCGAAGCAGCACCTCGTGCCGTTCGGTGAGTACATCCCGTTCAAGAGCGTGTTCGGGCACATCGGTGCGACGCGTCAGATCCAGACGCTGTTCACCCACGGACACGGCGACCACGTCTTCCACGTCGCCGGCAAGCCGATCGGTTCGATCATCTGCTTCGAGTCCGCGTTCGGGCCGCTCGTGCGGGGCTACGTGCGCAAGGGCGCGCAGGCGATCGTCGTGACGACGAACAACCGCTCGTATCGGCGGTCGTCGAACTCGGCGCAGCACATCGAGACGAGCCAGATGCGCGCGGCCGAGACGGCCCGCCCCGTCCTGCACGCGTCGATCTCGGGGATCACCGCGGTGTTCGACGCGTCGGGCCACGAGCTGCGGCACACGCGGCTGTTCCATGACGCCGTCGTGACCGGGACGGTGACGACGACGACGGGCCAGACGCCGTACGTCCGGTACGGCGACTGGGTGGTGTGGGGGAGCGCGCTGGCGGTCGCGGCAACGGTGGCGGTCGCGATCAGGCGTCGTAGACTCGCCGCGCCCGGAGACGCCGCCGGCGAGGAGCCGGTCATCCACCCGACGGAGCGGACGTGACGGACGACCAGCAGAAGAACCCGGTGGAACGCGCGCTCGACGTCCTGGTGTACGCGCCGATCGGTCTCGCGCTGTTCGCGCGCGACACCGTTCCCACGGTGTGGAACACGCTCGCTGCGCGCGGCCGCGCGGAGATCGAGCACCAGCGTGGCGCGGCCGAGTCCAGGATCGGCCAGGCCAAGACGATCGGACGGTTCGCCGTCGACTACGGCGCGCCGATGGTGCGCCAGAAGGTCGAGCAACGCCTCGGCGAGGCACGCGAGCGCGCCGAGCAGACCTTCAGCGGGCTCGTCGTGCACCGCGGTGGTCTCGACACGTCGGCTCCAGGCGACGAGGGCCTCGTCGTCGCCCGTCCGGCGGACGTCGCGGACGTCGTGGACCTCGCGCAGGCGGAGGCGGAGCCCTCCGAGCCGGCCGCCGCGCCGTCGCCGCCGCCCTCAACCTCGAGCGCCGCGAACGGCGACCGCGAGGACCTGACGGTCGTCAACGGCGCGCCGGAGCCCGCGATCGACGACGCGTTCCATGCCGCGCTGCCGATCCCCGACTACGACGAGCTGTCCGCGTCGCAGGTCGTGCAGCGCCTGCCCGGGCTCGGGCACGACGAGCTCGAGGCGATCCGGGTCTACGAGACGCGCGGTCGTGGCCGTCGGACGATCCTCGGCAAGATCGACCAGCTCGCGCACTGAGCGGACCATGGAGTCCGCTCGGCGCGCGACGCGAGACGACGTCGCGCGCGTCGCCGAGCTCGCGCGCGCGATGCGCGCCGAGCTGCGATCGATGCGCGGCGGGGCACTGTGGTCCGAGCGCGAAGCGTGGGCCGAGCCGCTCGAGGACGTGTACGCGTCGCTGCTCGAACGTGACGACGCGCGTCTCTTCGTCGGGACGATCGGCGACGTGGTCGTCGGCTACGGCGCCGTCGTCGTCGAGTCGTTGCACGACGGCGCGCGCCTCGGCGTCGTCACCGACCTGTTCGTCGAGGACGGCGCGCGCGCCGTCGGCGTCGGCGAGTCGCTGATCGAGTGCGTGCTCGCGTTCACCGCCGAGCAGCGCTGTGTCGGCGTCGACGCGCTCGCGCTGCCGGGCCACCGCGCGGCGAAGAACTTCTTCGAAGGCTCCGGTTTCACGGCTCGGGCGATCGTCATGCACCGGCCGGCCGGGTGAGGTCGTGACGGCCGTCGACCACGTACCCGAGCTCGCGGTCGGTGCGGTCGCCGTGCGCGGCCGCGAGCTGTTGCTCGTCCGGCGGGGACGAGGCCCGGCGCAGGGCTGCTGGTCGGTCCCCGGCGGGCGCGTCGAGTTCGGCGAGGACCTGCGCGAGGCCGTCGTGCGCGAGCTCCTCGAGGAGACCGGCCTCGAAGGCGTCGTCTCACGCTTCCTCGGCTGGGTCGAGCGGATCGGCACCGACCCGGAGCCGTACCACTTCGTCATCCTCGACTTCGTCGTCGACGTCCTCGACCCCGGAACCCCCGTAGCCGGCGACGACGCCACCGAAGCCGCCTGGTTCCGCTTCGACGAGCTCTCCGACCTGATGCTCGTCGACGGCCTCTACGAGTTCCTCACCGAACACGAAGTCCTCACCGACCTGGAGCTCGAGCTCTGAGCGGGGCGCGCCAAAGGTCAGTCACGCTTCACCGAAGCATCAGTAGGCCCCAGCCCGACCCACGCTTCGCTGAGCGCGGGCGGGGTCGGGCTTATGGGCGTCGGCAAACCCGAGAGCCCATAATCCCCGTTATGTCAAGTCACCAACCCGGGCGTGGGTGACGCACGCTCCCCGCTCTCAAGCGGCTGGTCGCGGCGCCGATCAGACAACGATGACCAGCGCCGGGCTCGGCAAACCGGCTCGCGACGACGCGGCGGCGTTCCGCGCCTTGTTCACGCGCGCCGCGACGGGCATCGTCGAGCTCGACGTCCACGGCCGCATCCGGCGAGCCAACCCGCGTCTCGCGGCGATGCTCGGCCGGACGGCCGGCGACCTCGAGGGGCGCCGGCTGACCGAGCTCGCCGGCGCGGTCCACGCCCGCCGGCTGGAGGACGAGATCGACCGTCTCGTCGCCGATGGACCCGGCTCGTTCGACACCGAGCTGCGCCTGAGCCGCCCGGACGGCACCCCGGTGTGGGCCGACGTGTCGCTCGTGTACGTCCGGGGCTCGGACGGCGAGCCGCCCGGCCTCGTGGGGCTGCTGAAGGACGTGACGGTGACCAAGCGCCTCGAGCTCGAGCGCCAGCACGGGGCGAAGATGGAGGCCGTCGGCCGTCTGGCCGCGGGCATCGCGCACGAGCTGAACACACCGATCCAGTTCATCGGCGACAACGTCCACTTCCTCGACGAGGCCTGCCGCAACCTCGTGACCCTGGCGGACCGGCTCGCCGCGCTGTGCGAGCACGGCGTCGAGCTGCGTGCCGCGCAGCAGGACGCCGACGTCGACTACCTCCGCGACGAGGTTCCCCGCGCGGTCGAGCAGACGCTCGACGGCGTGGAGCGCGTCGCTCGCATCGTGAAGGCGATGAAGGCGTTCGGGCATCCCGAGGCGCAGGAGCAGAAGGCCTACGACGTCAACCGCGCGATCGAGTCGGCCCTGACGGTCGCGCACAACCAGGTGAAGTACGTCGCCGACGTCGAGACCGATCTCGGCGACCTGCCGCTCGTGCGCTGCTACCCCGGCGACGTCAACCAGGCCCTGCTGAACCTGATCGTGAACGCGGCGGAGGCCGTCGAGGAGCGCGTCGCGCACGACGGCGGGCGCGGGCGCGTCGCGGTACGGACCTTCGTCGACGGCGACGACGCGGTCATCGAGGTGTCCGACGACGGGCCGGGCGTGCCGTCGGCGCTCCGCTCCCGCATCTTCGAGCCCTTCTTCACCACCAAGGAGATCGGCAAGGGCACGGGCCAGGGCCTCGCGCTCGTGCACGGGGTCGTGGCGGAGAACCACGGTGGCTCGGTCGACGTGCGGTCGACGCCCGGGCACGGCGCGACGTTCGTCGTGCGCCTCCCGGTCGCCGGCCTCCCGACGACGGCGGTCGCGCCGTGAAGCGTGTCCTCGTCGTCGACGACGAGTCGCGCGTCGTCGATGCCATGCACCGCACATTGCGCAGCGAGCGACGCTGGTGGTCGGTGACCACCGCGACGACGGGCGACGACGCGGTCGCGCAGCTCGACGACGAGCCGTTCGACGCGATCGTCACCGACATGCTCATGCCCGGGATGGACGGCGCCGAGCTGCTCGCGATCGCGCGCGAGCGCCGGCCCGAGACCCTGCGCATCGTCCTCTCCGGGCACACCGACCGCGATCTCGCGCTGCGCGCGCTCCCCGTCGCGCACCAGTTCCGGTCGAAGCCGTGCAACGGCGCGGACCTGAAGAGCACGATCGGGCGGGGCCTGATGTTCCACGATCTCGTGGTCGACGCGTCGCTGCGCCGGGGCGTCGGGCGCATCGCCGCGCTCCCGACGCCCGCGCACACCGCCGACGCGCTCGTCGCGCTCCTCGACGGGCCCGCGCCGACGACGGACGCGATCGCCGCCGCGCTCGTCGAGGACGTCGCCGCGACCGCGAAGCTGCTGCAGATCGTCAACTCGTCGTTCTTCGGCCTGCCGGGTGGCGGACGCGCCGATGTGCGCACCGCGGTCCGCTACCTCGGGGTCGAGGCGTTGCGCGCGATCTTCCTCGGCGAGGGGCTGCTGGTGCGCGCGGACGGCCCCGGCCTCGACGAGACGACGCTCACGCGCGTCGCACGCCGGTCACTGGTCGTCGCCACGCTCGCGCGCGAGCTCGTCTCCGATCCGACGAGCGCGCACGCCGCGTTCGCGGCCGGGTTGATGCTCGACGTCGGCCGGCTGGTCGTCGCGTCGGACGAGACGACGTCCACGGCCCGCGACGATGACGACGAGGTGCTCGGCGCGACACTGAACCAGATCGGCGCCTCGCTGCTCGCGATGTGGGGCCTGCCCCAGCCGATCGTCGAGGCCGTCGCCCGCCAGCACATGGCGCCGCTCATCGCGGGTGGCGACGAGATCCCCGTCATCGAGATCACCGACGCCGTGTATCTCGCCGACACGCTCGTCCGCCGTCTCGACGGCGACGCCCCGCTCCCCCACGAGGCTGACGACCCGCTGGACGCGTTCGGGCTCGGTGCCCGTACCGCCGAGCTGGAGACGCTCGCGGCGCGCACCGCGGCATCGCTCGATCGGAGGGTCGCGTGACCGACGCGACCCGCCCGACCGTACTGCTCGTCGACGACGACGTCGCGCTGCTCGACGGCCTGCGCCGTCACCTGCGCCAGGAGTTCGACGTGCACACCGCGAGCGACGGCGACGCCGCGCTCGGGTCTCTGCGCGCGCTCGACGGCTGCGCGGTCGTCGTGGCGGACATGATGATGCCCGGCATGCGGGGCACAGAGCTCCTGGCACGCGCGCGGGACGAGCACCCCGACGTCGTCCGCGTCCTGCTGACCGGCTATGCCGACGTCGACGCCGCGATCGACGCAGTCAACCACGCGGGCACGTTCCGGTTCCTCTGCAAGCCGTGCTCGACGGACGAGCTGCGCGACACCCTGCGCGCCGCCGTCGAGCAGTACCGGCTCGTCGTCGCCGAGCGGGAGCTGCTCGAGCAGACGTTGCGCGGCACGATACGGGCGCTCTCGGAAGCGCTCGCGCTGTCGCATCCGAAGGCGTTCGCGCACGCGGTCCGCCGCGCCGAGATCGTCGGAGAGCTCGTCGACGGGCTGCCGGAGAACGAGAGGTGGCCGATCGAGGTCGCCGCGATGGTCGCGGACATCGGTGTCGTCACGTTGCCGCCCGACGTCGTCGACAAGCTGTACGGCGGCACGCCGCTCACGCCGAGCGAGTGGGTGATGGTCGACCGGGTGCCCGAGGTCGCGGAGCGCGTGCTCGGCCCGATCCCCCGCCTGGATGCGGTCCGCGCGATCCTCCGCCACCAGGACCGCCGCTACGACGGGCTGGACGCGGCGGGTGGACCCGTCGGCGCGGGCATCCCGCTCGGCGCGCGCGTGCTGAAGATCGCGCGGGACCTCGAGGAGATCGAGAGCAGCGGCGGCTGGTCACCGGTCGAGGGTGTGGAGCTCCTGCGACGCCGGACCGGCGCGTATGACGCTGAGCTGCTTGCGCGCCTGGCCGAGCGGCGCGCTGCGAACGCGCGCACCCGTGTCGTCGAGATCGCGCTCGACGAGCTCGACGACGTCCCGGTCGGTGCCGTGCTCGCGCGTGATCTCGTCGCCGCGAACGGCATGCTGCTCGCGGCGCGCGGACAGCCGTTCACCGCAGGGATGCGCGAGCGCCTGCGCAACTGGCCGACGCGCCTCGAGCTGCGCGAGCCGCTGCTCGTGTCGGTCCCCGTCGACTCGTCCGTCGACGCGCTCCCAACGTGAACATGCGGCACTCACGTACGCATTGCGTACGTGAGTGCCGCATCTCGACGCTTACGGCGTCCAGCGCAGCCTGAGCTCCTTGGCGGCCCGGACCTCGTCGACGCGTGAGACGGGCGTCGTGCGCGGTGCCGCACGCGCGGCTTCGCCGCCGTCGCGTCGCGCCTCCTCCACGATGTGCTCGAACGCCTGTGCCATCGCCTCAACGGTCTGCGGGCTCTCGGTCTCGGTCGGCTCGACCATGAGCGCCTCGTCGACGATGAGCGGGAAGTACATCGTCGGCGGGTGGAAGCCCTCCTCGATGAGCCGCTTCGCGAGATCGAGGGCCTTCACGCCGGTGTCGCGCTTGACGTTCGACGCCGACGCGACGAACTCGTGCATGCACGGCTCGTCGTACGGGAGCTCGAACACGTCGCGTACACGCTCCTTCAGGTACCGCGCGTTCAACACCGCGGCCTGCGCGACGCGCTGCAAGCCGTCGCCGCCGTTGGCGAGGATGTACGAGTAGGCGCGCGCCAGCGCGAGCGCGTTGCCGTGCCAGCCGTGGATGCGGCCGATCGAGCGCGGTGGTGTCGTCCACACGTACCGGTTCGTCGGCTCGTCGAGCACCGGTCGCGGGCCCGGCAGGAACTCGACCAGCCGCGGCGCGACCGCCACCGGACCGGCGCCCGGCCCTCCCCCACCGTGCGGCACCGCGAACGTCTTGTGCAGGTTCATGTGCACGATGTCGAAGCCCATGTCGCCGGGCCGCACCTCGCCGAGGATCGCGTTGAGATTGGCGCCGTCGTAGTAGAGGAGCCCGCCGGCCTCGTGGACGGCGCGCGCGATCTCGACGATGTCGGTCTCGAAGAGCCCGAGCGTGTTCGGGTTGGTGAGCATCAGGCCGGCGACGTCGTCGTCGACGAGCGCGCGCAGCGCGTCGAGGTCGACGAGCCCGCGCCCGTCGGACGGCACCTCGACCGTCCGGTACCCGCCGAGCGTGACCGACGCCGGGTTCGTGCCGTGCGCGGAGTCCGGGATCAGGACCTTGCTGCGCGCCGCGCCCTGCGCCTCGTGCCAGGCGCGCATCAGCAGCAGACCGGTGAGCTCGCCTTGCGCGCCCGCGGCGGGTTGCAGCGTGGCGGCCGCCATCCCCGTGATGCGGCACAAGACGTCCTCGAGCTCGACGAGCAGCCGCATCCAACCCTGGGTCTGCTCCGCGGGCTGCGCGGGATGCACGCCCGTCAGCCCCGGCAGCGACGACGCGACGTCGCACAGCTTCGGGTTGTACTTCATCGTGCACGAGCCGAGCGGGTACGCGCCGAGGTCGACCGAGTAGTTGCGCTGGGTGAGACGGGTGACGTGCGCGACGAGGTCCCGCTCCGACACCTCGGGCAGCGCGGGAGGATCGTCCGCGAGGTGGCCCGCAGGGACCAGATCGCCGGCATCCCACTCGGGCATGCCGGTCTCGCGGAACGACCACGCGCGCCGGCCGGGCGACGACAGCTCGAACACCACCGGCTCGTCGTGACGTCCCATCACCGACGCCGACCACGCCTGCCCCGCGTTCGCGTCGCGCAGGATCTCGGGCGCGTTGCGCGTCATGACCGCACCGCCTTCTCGAACGCGGTCGCGAAGTCGTCGACCTCCGCACGCGTGCGCGTCTCGGTCACCGCGAGCAGCACGCAGTCGTCCATGCCCGGGTAGTGCTCGCCGAGCGCGACGCCGCCGAGGTAGCCCTCCTCCGCGAGACGCTCGAGCACGAGGTCGGCGGCAACGGGCGTGCGCAGCGCGAACTCGTACAACGTCGGTGCGCTCGTTGCCGGCTCGACCGCGGGGATCCGCAGCAGCTGCTCGCGCGCGTACCGCGCGCCACGCGCGCATCGCAGTGCGAGCTCGCGCAGGCCATGCGGTCCGAGCCACGCGAGATGGATCGCGGCCGCGATCGCGATCAGCGTCTGGTTCGTGCAGACGTTCGACGACGCCTCCGCGCGCCGGATGTGCTGCTCGCGGGTCGACAGCGTCAGGACGAACGCGCGCCGCCCGTCCTCGTCGGTCGTCTCGCCGACGAGACGACCGGGGAGCCAGCGCCGCACGTACGGCGCGTGGCGCGTCGCGAACAGACCGACGTACGGGCCGCCGAACCCGACCGGGGTTCCGAACGGCTGCCCCTCCCCCACCGCGACGTCCGCGCCGAGGTCACCGACCGACCGCAACAGGCCCGCGGCGACCGGATCCGCCTGCGCGACGAGCAGCGCCCCGGCGTCGTGCGCGCGACGGGCGGCGTCGCCCACGTCCTCGATGCAGCCGAACACGTTCGGGTGCGCGACGAGCAGCGCGGCCGGCTCGCCGAGCTCGTCGGGCCAGCGCGTCACGCCGTCGACCACGGGCGCCTCGCGGATCTCGAGCCGCGGGCCGGTCAGCGTCCGTACGACGTCGCGCACGTGCGGATGCACCGCGGCCGACACCCACGCGACCCGCCGCTTCGTCGCCGCGGCCGCGAGGTTGAGGCCTTCGACCGCCGCGGACGCGGCGTCGTAGAGCGACGCGTTCGCGACGTCGAGCCCGAACAGCGCGCACACCATCGTCTGGTACTCGAACAGCGCCTGGAGCACGCCCTGGGAGAGCTCGGCCTGGTACGGCGTGTACGACGTGACGAACTCGCTGCGGAACGTGAGCGCGCGCACGGCCGCCGGCAGCTCGTGCTCGTACGCGCCGAACCCGGCGAACGACACCAGCCCGCCCACCGCGGGCCGGTTCGCCCCGGCGAGATCCTCCATCGCGCGCAGGACGTCGGACTCCGACGCGCCCGGCGCGACATCGAGGCCACCGGCGAGGCGGACGGCGTCGGGGATGTGCGCGTAGAGGTCGTCGAGCGACGCGAGGCCGAGGAACTCGAGCATCGCCGCGATCTCGGCGTCGGTGTGCGGGACGTAGTGGCCCATCCGCCTCCCTCTCGTGGGTCCGCCTGCCCAGTCTCGCGGACCAACGCCCGCAACCCGCGATCCCGTGCTCCGCTCGCTCGCCTGCTCCCGCTGAACGGCGACCCCGCCTACTCCCGCCGAACGGCGATCCCGCCTACCTGTGCACGAACGGAGGTTTGGTCACGGCTGCCGGGACGCTCCGCCCGCGCACGTCGACGTCGACCACCTCGCCGATGCCGATGTCGGGATGCAGGAACGCGAGCGCGATGCCCCGCTCGAGCGTCGGCGAGAAGTTCCCGCTCGTGACCTCGCCGACCCGCTCCCCGTGCCGCGACACGCGGTAGCCCGACCGCGGGATCTGGCGGCCGTCGAGCAGCAGGCCACGGAGCCGCCGTGACACGCCGGCCCGTTCCTCGGCCTGCAACGCCTCGTGACCGCGGAAGGGGCCCTTGTCGGGCCGGACGACCCAGCCCAGGCCGGCCTGGTACGGCGTGATCCCGGGCCCGAGCTCGTGGCCGTGGAGCGGGAGGCCCATCTCGAGGCGCAACGTGTCGCGGGCGCCGAGCCCCGCCGGGGTGATGCCGGCGGCGAGCAGCGCGTCCCAGCACGAGCCAGCGACGGCAACGGGCACGTGCAGCTCGACGCCGTCCTCACCCGTGTAGCCCGTGCCCGCGACCCAGCCGGCCTCGCCGTGCCACACCAACGGCCGCACCGCGAACCGTGCCGTCCCGGCGGCATCCGGCGCGACCTCCGCGAGCAGCTCGCGGGCGGCCGGGCCCTGGACGGCGAGGACGGCCCGCTCGCCCGTGACGTCGTCGACCGTGCACTCCTCGCCGCCGGCCTGCCGGGCCGCGTCGCGGAGCGCGTCGACGAGGGGTGCGGTGTTCGACGCGTTCGGCATGACGAGGAACTCGTCGTCCGCGACCCACCACACGATCACGTCGTCCACGACGTGCGCGTCCACCTCGTCGAGCAGGTGCGTGTACTGCGCCCGCCCCGGGCCGATGCGTCGGAGGTCGTTCGTGAAGGCCCACTGCAGCGCGTCGAACGCGCCTGGGCCGCGCACGGCGACCGAGCCCAGGTGCGACACGTCGAACACGACGGCACGCTGGCGGCAGGCGCGGTGCTCCTCGAGCACGCCGGTGTACTGGATCGGCATCTCCCAGCCGCCGAACTCGGCCATGCGCGCGCCGAGCTCGCGATGGCGTTCGTCGAGTGGGCTGTGCCGCAGCGCCTCGGTCACGCGGGTTCGGCCTGGGCGCGCGTCCTGCGTCGCCGGGCCCGCGGCGGAGCGCTCCGGCGCGCTCGGCGCTCGTCGTCGGTGTCGCTGTCGCCGCGGCCGTCGTCGTCGTCCTCGACGTCGAAGCGCAACGGCGGGACGTCGGCGTCCGTCACGTCGCCGCTGAGCTGCGACGGCGGCTCGAGGCCGTACTTCACGAGCAGGCGCAGGTAGTCGCGCTGGTAGAGGACCTTGATGCGGACCTCGGGATGCAGCTCACGCAGACGTCGAGCCTTGCGGTTCTTCTTCGTGACGAGCTTCTGGTTGAGCGTCGTGATCTCGATGAAGAGGTCGTACGCGGGCAGGAAGAAGTCGGGCGTGAACGCCTGCGCGGGGTTGCCGTCGCGGTCGCGCTCGAGGACGAAGGTGCGCGGCTCGTACTCCCACGCGATGTCGTAGAAGTCGAGCAGCTTCGCGAACTGCCGCTCGGAGTTGTGCGCGAAGCGCACGTGCTCGTGGGGCAGCCGCTCGATGTCAGCCTCCGGCCCGCGCGGTCACCGCGCCCCCGGCACGCTTCGCGGGGCGCGCACGCGTCTGCTCGAGCTCGTGGATGCGCGCGTCGAGCTCCTCGACGACCGTGCCGAGCGGGACGATGTTCAGCACGCCCTGGCCCTGGCGCACGAGGTCGACGAGCTCCTCGCCGGTGCTCGCGAGCACCGAGCGCGTCCCGTTGAGGACGAGACTCGCGGACGCGATCTCCTCGCCGAGCTGCGCGCGCAGGTACTCGATCGCCTTGCGGGCGGTCTGCAACGACACGCCCGCGTCGAGCAGGCTCTTGATGACCTTGAGCGCGACGAGGTCGCGGTACGAGTACCGCCGCTGCGTGCCGCTCCCCTGCGCGTCGGCGAGCGACGGGCGGATCAGATCGGTGCGGGCCCAGTAATCGAGCTGCCGGTACGAGATCCCGACGAGCTTGCACACCTGCGGGCCGCGGAAGCCCTCCTCGCTCGAGGACTCTGCCCACAGCTGGCCGTTGCCGCCCTCAGGGGTCCTGTCGTGCGCGTCCGCCATGGTTCTCCGCCCCGGTGGTCGTCCGCCCTGGAAGTTGCAGGCTCGTAGTTACGGGGATGTCGAACCTAGCCTGCCTCGACCTCCACGTCAACGTACGGGACCTGGAGGTCCAGCTGCGGTCGAGGAACGGGCTGCCCGGGCGAACGGCCCTACTGGGCGAAGTCCTCGGGGCGGACCTGGTCGAGGAACTCGCGGAACTCCTCGATCTGCTCCTCTTCCTCCTCGGCCTCGAAGAGGACCCCCGCTTCGTCGAGGACCGCCTCCTCGACGAAGATCGGCACCTGCTCGTCGTAGCGCACCGCGAGCGCGATCGCGTCGGACGGGCGTGACGAGATGCGGTGCGTCTCACCGTTCTGCACGATCTCGATCTCGGCGTAGAACGTGCCCTCGTGGAGCTCGGTGATCACGACGCGCTCCATGCGCGCGGCGAGCTCGTCGAGCACCGACTTGAACAGGTCGTGGGTGAGGGGCCGGGGCGTCTCCATGCCCTGCAGCGCGTACACGATCGCGGTGGCCTCGGGCGGCCCGATGAAGATCGGGAGATGGCGCTGCCCGTCCTGCTCGCGCAGCAGGACGATCGGCTGGTTCGTCGGGACTTCCACTCGGACACCGACCAGCGAAACACGGATCACGGCTCGCCTCCCGACACTCGGGCGCCACCCTACCACCAGGCCTCCGCAGCGCAGTCGGCGAGCAACGCTGCGGTCCGCGTACCCGCCGCGGATGCGCCGCTACCCCTCGTGGTCGCGTTCGTCGTGCTCGCGCTCACCACGCGCGCGTGCGTACAGCGCGGCAACGAGCGCGGCCGGATCACGACGCAGCGCGCGCCGGTCCGCCTCGACGACGTCGCCGAGGTTGCGGAAGAGGTCCGCGTGGTGGAGTCCGTAGCCGAGGACGAAGACGTCGTCGATCTGCTCGCCGCGGTAGCGCACGTCGAGCGGCACGATGCGGCGCACGGGACGGTCGAGCAGCGCGCACACGTCGACGCGTCGCGGCGCGCGCGACTCGAGCTGGCGAATGAGGTACGAGAGTGTGAGACCGGTGTCGACGATGTCCTCGACCAGCACGACGTCACGGCCCGCGACGTCGGCCTCGAGGTCCTTGAGGATGCGCACGCGGCCGGAGTCGGGCGCGTAGCGCGAGATCGCGATGAAGTCGACCTCCACGGGGACGCGCGTGATCGCGCGCGCGAGGTCCGCCAGGAAGATCAGCGCGCCCTTGAGCACACCGACGAGCACGACGCCGTCGGGATGGTCGTCCTCGATCCGCGTCCCGAGCCGTGTGACGCGCGCTGCGATGTCCGCGCGCGACAGCAGCGGCCGCCAATCCGGGGCCGCCGCGTGCGCGCCGGTCGCGGTCACTCGCTCAGTGCTTCGCGGACCGCGCGGCGCAGGTACGCGGTGCGCAGCCCACGTCCGAGACGGGCGAGCTCCTCGAGCTGCTCCTGCGCGCGGGCGCGTGCCTCGGGGTTGCGCTGCCTGAGGTAGCCGAGGAGCACCTGCTCGAACAGCACCGCCTCGCGCTCCGCGAACGTGCGGTACATCCGCAGGTGCCGGGCCTCGACGCCGTGCCGGAAGAACCCCGACGCCAGGCGTGCGATCGCCAGTCCGTCCTCGTCGAACAGGACGCGGTCGCCGGTCTGGAGCGACGGCGTGAGGAGGCCGTACGCCTCGAGCTCCGCGAGCTGCGCGTCGTCGAGACCGGCCGCGCGCGCGAGCTCGGCGCGGGTGAGGCTCGCGCCGCTCGCGCTCGTCGTCAGCTGCTCGGCGGTGCCGTCGTCGAGCGGGAGGTCGGGACCGCTGCGACGGCTGACGCGCCTCGTCTCCGGCGCGACCGGCTCCGGCGCGGGCGGTTCCGGCGCGGACGGCGCGCTCGGCGCGACGTCCACGAGCCGCGCGGGCTCTTCGCCGTCGGCCGGCGCGATCTCGTCCACCGCCGCCTCGCTGGCGACGAGGTCGTCGAGGGCGCCGCCGGACGCGTCGAGCTCCTCGAGCCGGCCGCGGATCACCTTGAGCGGCAGGAAGTGCTCCTTCTGCTGGCGGAGGATCCAGCGCAACCGGTCGACGTCCGACGCGTAGAACTTGCGGTAGCCCGACGGCGTGCGCTCGGGATCGATCAGCCCCTGGCTCTCGAGGAAGCGGATCTTCGAGATCGTGATGTCCGGGAACTCGTCGCGCAGTGCCGTCAGCACCTCGCCGATCGACTGGTGCGTCCCGTTGGCGGAACGTGACGTGGTGCCCGGCGCGCGGTGCTCGGCCATCGCTCAGCCCTCGCGCCCGGCGAGGAGGAACGTCAGGACGTACCGCCCGATCTGCAGCTCGTCGCCGCTGCGCAGGGGCCGCTCCTCCACGCGCTCGCGGTTGACGTACGTACCGTTGAGCGAGCCGACGTCGCGCAGCACGTAGCCGCCCTCACGGCGCTCGAAGACCGCGTGCCGGCGCGACACGGTGATGTCGTCCAGGAAGATGTCGGAGTCGGGGTGGCGCCCGGCGGTCGTGGACGCCCGGTCGAGCACGTACGTGCTCCCGGCGTTCGGCCCTCGGCGCACGACGAGCATCCCCATCCCGTCCGGCAGCTCGCCCAGGGCGATCGACGTCTCCGCCGCCTCGCCGCGCTCGGGCACCGGCGACAACGAGACCGTGGTGTCGTCACCGGGCAGCGGCGAACCACACGAGGAACAGAAGTTCGCGCCTTCCTCGTTGGGATGACCGCATCGGGGACAGATCACGCATTCAGGGTACCGACGGCGCGCGCGTGCGGCAACGAACCGTGGACGTCACGCGCACGTTGAGCCCGTCAGCCGTGGACGACGACCGCGCGGCTCTTGGCGATGCCCTCGACCACGACGCTCGACCTCCACGTGACGTCGAGGGTTCGCTCGAAGGCGCTGGTCAACGCGCTCGCGACCGTGGCGACGTCGTGCGGCGCGCCGAGGTCGGCCAGCGTCACGGTCGACGCCGCGAGGCGCTCCCGCATCGCCGCCCGCGCCCGGTCGTCCTCGAAGCGCAGGACGTCCGCCTCGGTGACCGGGAGTGGCTCGCACCGCAACGAGCCGTGCTGGAGCACGCAGCCGTCGCGCTGCAGCTGCGCCGACCCGCACAGCTTGCGGCCTCGGACGCGCAGGTCGGCGCCCTGCGCGGCCGCGAAGCACGCCGCTCCGGCACGACCTTCGCCGTGCGCCACCGCGGCGTCGACGCCGAGATCGGCGAGCGCCGCGACGAGCACGGCCGCGAGACGCTCGTAGAGCTCGGCGACCGTGCCGGCCCGTCCTTCGGGCCGCGGCATCGCGACCGCGTACGTCACGTCGGCGCCGTGCAGGAGCGCGCGTCCGCCGGTCGGACGCGCTACGACGTCGACACCGAGGTGCGCGCACGCGTTCTCGTCGACGTCGTCGCGTGGTTGGAACCGGCCGAGCGTGAGCGTGGGCTGCCGCCACGTGTAGAGCCGCAGCGCGGGCTCGGCACCGCGCGCGACGTCGTCGAGCAGCACGACGTCGGCGGCCATCTGTTCGGCCGCGGTGAGATCCCGACCGACGTCGTCGACGAGACGCCAGGTGCGGGTCACTGCTCGTCGACGAACGAGCGATACGCCGTAGCGTCGAGCAGGCGGTCGACCTCGCCGGCGTCCGCGAGCTCGAGCACGAACAGCCAACCGTCGCCGTAGGGGTCCTGGTTCACGAGCTCCGGTGTCTGCGCGAGCGCGTCGTTCACCTCCACGACGGTCCCGGTCAGCGGCGCGTACACCTCGGACACGGACTTCGTCGACTCGACCTCGCACACGCTGCTGTTCGCGACCGCGTTCGTGCCGGTGTCCGGGAGCTGCACGTACACGACGTCGCCGAGCGCGTCCTGCGCGTAGTCCGTGATGCCGACGCGCGCCCTGCCCCCGCCCTCGACGCGCACCCACTCGTGCTCGCGCGTGTAGCGGACGTCATCGGGGAACTCCATGGACGCACCTCGCTCGTCGGTCGGATGGCTCGCGGCCGGCGGGATCGTACGCGCCGAGCGCACCGGAGGACGAGCGTGCGCGCCCGGGGGAACGGGTACGCGCGCTGGCATGGATCGACACGAGGTCAGGCAGGAGCTCGACCAGCCCGCCGCGCAGCAGCTCCTGCAGCACGCGGGCCTCGCCCGCCTCGCGTACAACGGTCCCGACGGCCTGCCGCGCGTCGTGCCCGTCGGGTTCCTCTGGAACGGCGAGAACGTCGTCGTGTGCACGGGGACCACCGCGCCGAAGGTTCGGGCGATCTCGGAGCGTCCGGAGGTCGCGCTCACCATCGACGTCGGCGACACACCGGACGGCGCGAAGGCGTTGCTGATGCGCGGCGTCGCAACGGTCGACATCGTCGACGGCGTCGCCGACGAGTACCTCGCGATGTCGCGCAAGGGACTGGCCGAGGAGCTCGGCGAGGAGGGATTCGCCGAGTTCGAGCGTCAGGTTCGTGCGACCTACGACGCGATGGCGCGGATCTCGGTGGAGCCCCGATGGGCGCGGCTGTACGACTTCGGCGCCGGCCGGCTCCCGGCCTACCTCGCCGACCTCGTGGCGAACGCGGCTCAGAACCAGTGAGGACCGCAACCACAGGCGCGCAAGAGGCACCTCCCGTGCAAGACGCTGTTGGCCGGCTGGAGCGGCGAGCGTCCGCGGGCCGGGTATCCCGGCCCGCAGCGAGCGCGTCAGAGATATCGCTGACCGGTCAGCGCAGCGCTTGACGGATCCTGCGCGCGTACTCCTGCGCGAGCTGACGGGCGTCGTGGTCCGACGGGCCCTCGGCCCACACGTGCGTCACCGCCTCCTCCGGATCGGGGAGGACGAGCGCCCAGCCGTCCTGATGGAGGAGCTTGACGCCGTCGACGAGGATCATCTCGCGGTCCTTCGCCCGCTCGACGACCTCGCGCATGACGGCGCCCTTGCGGTCCCACGGCGTCGCGACCGCCTCGTGCGCGACGTGCACCGCCGGGAGCCGACGCACGATCGACGACAACGTGTGACCGGTCGCGGCCATGAGGTCGAGCGTCTTCGCCAACGTCGCGATGGCGTCGAACGCGGGCAGGAACTCGGGCCAGATGAACCCGCCCTCCTGCGACGCCGCGAAGTCGACGCTGTCGTTCGACGCCACCTCCATGATGTGCGCGTTCGACAGCTTGGTCCACACGATCTCGGCGCCGTGCGCCTCCGCGATGCGCTCTGCCTCGCACGAGACCGACACCGGCAGGCCGATGCGCGCGTTCGGCGTGACCTCCACGACGAGCGTGAGGAGCGCGAGCAGAGCCTGGTCGGCCGAAAGCACGTGACCCTCGTCGTCGATCAACGTCGCGGTCTCGCCGTCGGGATCGATGACGACACCCAGGTGACTCCCCGACGCCCGCACGAGGTCGACGATGCGGCCGATGCGCGCGCGCCGGTCGTCGAGCGCGGCAGCAGCGGACGCGGTGCTTGCGTACGGGTTGACCGCGAGGACGTCGGCACCGAAGCGCGACAGCACCGTCGGCAGCACGAGTGAGCTCGCGCCGAACGAGTAATCGAGGACGACCTTGTAGCCGTTCTCGCGGACGCGCGGCGCGTCGACGAGGTTCTCGATCGCGGCGCTGTAGAACTCGATCGCCCGGGGCGGGAACACGATGTCGCCGATGTCGCCGGCGAACGCGCGCCGGTAGTCCTCGCGGTAGAGCAGCCGCTCGATCTTCCGTTGCGTCCCCTCGTCGATGTCCCGCCCGTTGGCATCGAAGAAGCGGATCTCGACGGTGTTCGGGTCACCGGGGGCGAGCCGTACGGTGATGCCACCCTGCGACTGGCCGTTGCGGATCTGGAAGCGCGTGAGCGGGACGGTCGCGAGCTCGATGTCGTCGACGCCCACCGCGGCGAGGTTGAGCCCGCCGATGATCGCCCGCTTCAACGCGCGGCTGACCCGGCTCGTGTCGCGACTCGTCGTGACCGTCACGCCCTTGCGGAGCGACGTCCCGTACGCCATCGCGATGCGCACCGCGACCTCGGGGGTGATGTCGACGTTCGCGAGCCCGCGCACGCCCCGGCGTCCGAACAGGGTGCGCGCGCCGCGGCTCTCCCACACGATCGACGAGTTGATGATCGCACCCGACTCGACCGTCTTGAACGGGTAGACCTTGACGCCCGGGTTGATCACCGCGTGCTCGCCGACGAAGCACTCGTCGCCGATGACGACGCCCTCCTCGGCGCGGGCGTGGCTGCGCAGGTCGGTCGACCGACCGACGACCGCGCCGCGTAGCCGGACGTTCGGCCCGACGTACACGTGGTCGTGGCACACCGCCCGTTCGAGGTACGCGTCGTGCTTCACGACGACGTCCGTCCCGAGCACCGTGTACTCGCGCAGGTGCGCGCCCGCCTCGACGCGGCAGTTGTCACCGATGACGACGGGACCCTCGACACGCGCGTCGGGGTCGACGTCGGCGTCTTCGCCGAGCCAGACGCCCTGCGCCATCTCGAACCCCGCGATCTCGACGCGCACGCGCCCGTCGAGGATGTCGTGGTGCGCGCGTTGGTATGCCTCGAGCGTACCGACGTCCTCCCAGTAGCCGTCGGCGACGTGGCCGAGGAGTGGCAGCTCGCGCTCGAGCACCGCGGGGAAGACGTCGCCCGAGAAGTCGACCTGCTCGCCGTACGGGATGAAGTCGAAGATCCCCGGCTCGAGCACGTAGATGCCGGTGTTGATCGTGTCGGAGAACACCTGGCCCCACGTGGGCTTCTCGAGGAACCGCTCGATGTGCCCGTCCTCGCGGGTGATCACGATGCCGAACTCGAGTGGGTTGTCGACCCGCTTCAGCGCGATCGTGCCGAACGCGTTGGCGGCCTGGTGCGCCTTCACGACCTCGGTGAGGTCGATGTCGGTGAGCACGTCGCCCGCGATGACGAGGAACGTGTCGTCGAGCTCGTCCGCCGCGTTCCGCACCGAGCCTGCGGTGCCGAGCGGCGTCTCCTCGGTGGCGTAGCGGAGCCGCACGCCGTAGTCCGACCCGTCGCCGAAGTGGTTGCGGATCTGGTTCGCGAGGAACGCGACGGTCACGACGATGTCGTCGAAGCCGTGCTCGGCGAGCAACGCGACGATGTGCTCCATCATCGGCCGGTTCGCCATCGGGAGCATCGGCTTGGGCTGGTTGCTCGTCAGCGGCCGGAGCCGGGTGCCCTCTCCCCCGGCCAGGATCACTGCCTTCACGATCGCACCTCGTTCTCACGTCCGGCCCGCGCGTGACGCCCTTCGCGCAGCGCGGCGCGGGCCTGGGGGATGTAGGTGACCGCGGCGTAGTACCCGAGCACGAGACCGCCGACGGTGAACACCCACGCGGCCGCGAGGAACCCGTCGTGCACGGCCGACCCCGAGGCCGTGTCGTGAGCGATCAGGAAGCCCGGGAAGGCGAACATCAGTGCGAGTGTTCCCGCCTTGCCCGCCCACAGCACGTCGATGCGGCGGGCGCCCGCGACCGCGAGCGCGACGACCGCCACGCTCACCAGGGCCTCGCGCACGAGCACGAGGATCCCGACCCACAGCGGCACGCTGCCGTCGACGAGCAGCGCGACCACCGCGGTGAACAGCAGCACCCGGTCGGCGGTCGGGTCGAGCACCTTCCCCACCTCGCTGCCCTGGTCGAAGTGGCGTGCGATCCACCCGTCGACCCAGTCGGTCACCCCGAGCAGGGCGAGCAGCACGATCGCGCCGACGCGCGGCTCGCCCGTCGCGAAGAGGAGCCAGACGAACACCGGCACGCACAGGAGGCGGACCAGCGAGATGACGTTCGGCACCGTGGCGACCCGACCGCGCGCAGCGGCGGCCCGGGGCGCGACGGAAGCGGTCATACCGGCGACCTTAGAGCGACGCCGAGCGCGGACACACAGAACCCGCGTTGGTACACAAGTCGCGCCCCTGACCGCGACTTGTGTACCAACCGGCCGTTGGGGGCGTCAGAGCAGGCCTGCGTAGGCGCCGCCGTCCACGGGGATCGCCGCGCCCGTCACGTAGCGGGCGGACTCCGAGCAGAGGAACGTGGCGACGGCCGCGAGGTCCTCGGGACGTCCGATCTCGCCGGCGGGCACGCCGTCCGCGAGGCGCGACGGGTCGTCGTGCAGCGACGTGACCCGATCGGTCGCGTGGAACCCGGGTTGGAGCGAGTTCACGGTGACACCCTCGGACGCGACCTCGCGCGCGAGCGTCTTCAGGAAGCCGGTGACGCCCGCACGCGCCGTGTTCGACAGGATGAGGTTCGCGATGGGCTGCCGCACCGCGATCGAGGTGATCGCGACGACCCGTCCCCAGCCGCGCTGACGCATCCCGGGCACGGCCTCCGTGCACATCGCGATCGTCGAGAGGCAGTTGAGCTCGAACGCGGGCTCGTACTGGTCGAGCGCGACCGACGAGAAGTCACCCGGGGGCGGACCGCCCGCGTTCGTGACGAGGATGTCGACCCCGCCGAGCGCGTCGCGGGCGTCGCGCACGAACCCACGCGCGCCGTCGGCGTGCGCGACGTCGGCGACGATCGGGATCGCGTCGTGGCCGACGTCGCGCGCGGCCTGCTCGATCCGCTCGCGCGTGCGGCTGCACATCGCGACCGCCACGCCTTCCTCCGCCAGGGCGCGTGCCACCGCGAGACCGAGCCCCGACGACGCCGCCGCGACCGCGGCCCTACGACCTGCGATCCCGAGGTTCATGCGTTCGTGCTCCTTCCCCGAGCGTTCTGTGAAGCGTCAGCCACACAGTGTGTGCTTGACGCTTCACAGAACGGACCGGTTGTCAATGAATCGGGCCGGTGCGGTCCCGGAGCGACGGGACCGTTCGCCCCGTACGCGTCGCGATGATCTCCGCGCAGATCGACATCGCGGTCTCCTCGGGGGTGCGGGCACCGATGTCGACGCCGATCGGCGCGTGGATGCGCGCCAGTCCCTCGTCGTCGACACCCGCTTCGTGCAGTCGCGCGACCCGCTTCTCGTGCGTGCGCCGGGAGCCCATCGCGCCCAGGTATCCGACGTCGGTCGCGAGCGCGGCCACGATCGCGGGCACGTCGAACTTCGTGTCGTGGGTCAGGACGCACACGGCGTCGCGTGGGCCGAGGTCCTCCCCCACCTTCGCGAGGTACCGGTCCGGCCAGTCGTTCACGACCTCGTCGGCCATCGGGAACCGCTGACGTGTCGCGAACACGGCGCGCGCGTCGCAGACCGTGACGCGGTAGCCGAGGAGCTTGCCGGCCTTCGCGAGCGCCGCCGTGAAGTCGACCGCGCCGAAGATGATCATGCGCGGTGGGGGCGCGAACGACTCGACGAACACGGACACGTCCCGCTCGCGCGCCTCGCCGTGCCGCCCGTAGTGCCGCGTCGACGTGAGCCCGGCCGCGAGCTCACCGAGCGCGTCGCGCGCGACCACACGGTCGAGGTCCGGGTCGCCGAGCGTCCCCGACACCGCACGCTGGGGGCCGACGAGCAGCTTCGCCCCGGGTTCGGGCCCCTCGACGACGGTCACGAGCGCGACCGGCTCCTCGGCCCGGATGGCGTCGCGCAGCTCCTCGTAGATCGACACCGGCTACCAGTCGAGCGGCTCGACGAACACGTGCACCGTGCCGCCGCACGTCAGGCCGACCGCGAACGCCTCGTCGTCGGAGTACCCGAACGTCACGACGCCCCGCGGCTTCTCGCCGGCGAGGACCGCGAGCGCCTCCTGCACGACCGCACCCTCGACGCATCCGCCCGAGACGGACCCCGCGACCTCGCCGTCCTCGCTCACCACCATCGTCGCACCGGGATCGCGCGGGCCCGAGCCCTCCACCCCGACGACGCGCGCGACCGCGACACGCCGTCCGGCCGCGCGCCACCGTTCGATGTCGTCGAGCACTTCCTTCATCGTCTCGTCACCACCTTCGCCAGAGCTTCCAGCGACGCGAGCGAGTGGCCCTCGACGAACTCGTCGACGTACGGGAGCGCGGCTGCCATCCCCCGCGCGAGCGGCGCATACCCGGGCGTCGCCTTCAACGGGTTCACCCACACGACGCGGTGCGCGACGCGCGCGAGCCGCGCCATCTGCTCGGCGAGCACGTCGGGGTCGCCCCGGTCCCACCCGTCGGAGAGCACGACGACGACCGCGCCGCGCGCCATGCCGGCGACACCCCAGCGGTCGTTGAACTCGCGCAACCCGTCGCCGAGCCGCGTCCCGCCCGACCAGTCGACGACGCGACGCGCCGCCGCCGCGATCGCGGCGTCGGCATCGTGCGACGACAGCTCCCGCGTCACGCGCGTCAGACGGGTGCCGAGCGCGAACGCCTCGACGCGCGTGCGGCCAACGACCGCGGCGTGGAGGAAGCGCACCAACGACCGCGCGTACGGCTCCATCGACCCGCTGACGTCGCACAGCAGCACGATCCGCCGGGGCCGCTCGCCCGGTTCGGTGAACGACCGCCGGAGCGGCTCGCCGCCCGTCCGCAGCGCGCGGCGCACGGTGCGGCGCACGTCCGGACGCCCGCGCGCCCGCGACGTCGGACGCAGCCGGCGCGACCGGCGGAGCGCGCCGGCCAGGCGCAGGTCGCTCATCAGGCGCCGCGCCTCGGCGTGCTCCTCGGGTGTGTACGCGGCGAAGTCGCGATGACGGAGCACCTCCGCGCGGCTCCACCGGACGCTCAGCAGGGGCCCGTCGGGCTCGTCGTGGTCGACCGTCGCGCCGTCAGGGGCGGACCCGTCGTCGGGCGCGTCGTGCGCGAGCGTCAGGGAGACCCGTTCCACGGGCGCGCTGCCGGCACGCGCGCCCCGACCGGCCCAGAACGCGTCGAAGGCGGCGTCGAACGCACCGACGTCCTCCGGGCGGTGGACGAGCGTTGCGCGCGCCGCCCAGTACAGCCGCTCGCGCGACGCGAACCCGACGCGCGCGGCGGCCTCCGCGAACGTCACCGTCGCACCGACCGCGACGTCCAGGCCTTCCGCGCGCAGCAGACGCGAGAACGCGACGACGGCGCGATCCGCGCTCGGCTCAGCCATGCTGCGCGGCGGCCGCCTGGAGGATCGCGGGGAGCCCGTGCTCGGCGACGCGCTCCTGGTCCTCCCGGTACTTCAGGATCGTCCCGAGGGTGGTGCGCACGGCCTCCTCGTCGAGGACCCGATGGCCGAGCGCGGCAAGAGCTTCCGCCCAGTCGATCGTCTCCGCGACACCGGGCGGCTTGTACAGCTCGAGGTCACGCAACACCGCGACCGCCGCCGCCACCTGCGCGGCGAGCTGCTCCGGCACCCCGGGCGCGCGCACCCGGAGGATCGCGAGCTCCCGCTCGAAGCTCGGGTGCGCGATCCAGTGATAGAGGCACCGTCGCTTCAACGCGTCGTGCACGTCGCGCGTCCGGTTCGACGTCAGCACGACGATCGGGGGGATGTCGGTGCGGAACGTGCCGAGCTCGGGGACCGTCACCTCGAAGTCCGACAGGATCTCGAGCAGGAACGCCTCGAACTCGTCGTCGGCGCGGTCGACCTCGTCGACGAGCAGCACGGGTGGGACGTCGCCGTGGTGGTCGATCGCCTGCAGCAGCGGACGCCGCACGAGGAACCGCTCGGAGTACACCTCGTCCTCGACGACCTCGTGGCCGCCCGCCTCCATCGCCCGCAGGTGCAGCAGCTGGCGCGCGTAGTCCCACTCGTAGACGGCCTGCGCGACGTCGATCCCCTCGTAGCACTGCAGGCGCAGCAGCCGGCCGCCCGTCCAGCGTGCGATCGCCTTCGCGACCTCGGTCTTGCCGACGCCGGCGTCGCCCTCCAGCAGCAGGGGTCGCGGGAGCGTCATGGCGAGGAACACCGCCGTCGCGAGCCCTTCGTCGGCCAGGTAGCGGTTCGCCTCGAGCCCGCGCGTCACGTCGTCGACGGTCGAGATCATCACGACGATCGTACCTGCGGGCCGCGCTGCTACAGGCCGAGCGCGGCGCCCTCGGCGCGCGGATCGGTCCCGACGGCGTAGCCGCCGGCCGTCGGCGCGATCGCGTGTGCGTGCCCCATCCGCGAGTCGAGCGCCTTCGTGCGGTCGACGGCGTGCCCGCGGGTCTCGAGGCCGCGCAACACGTCGTCCGCGAACCCGGTCTCGGCGAGCACGTGCCAGCGCACGGGGTCGACCTGCCAGCGGGGCGCGTCGAGCGCGCACTGCACGTCGGCACCGTCGTCGACGACGTGCGCGAGGAGCTGCGCGTGCACCTGCGCCTGCGCGTCGCCGCCCATCGAGCCGAACACGAGCCACGGCTCGCTCTCTCGCAGCGCGAGCGCCGGGATGAGCGTGTGCATCGGCCGCTTGGACGGCGCGAGCGCGTTGGCGTGCGCGTCGTCGAGCGTGAACGACGATCCGCGGTTGTTGAGGTTGATGCCCCACTCGGAGACGTGGATGCCGGACCCGAACGCCAGGAAGTTCGACTGGATGAGGCTCACCATCAATCCGTCGCGGTCGGCCGCGCAGAGGTACGCCGTCCCGCCGCGCTGGGCGTGCGCCGACGCGGGCACGTGCGCGCGCTCCATGTCGATGGCGTCACGGCGCGACGCGATCCACGCGTCGTCGAGAAGCGACTCGGGTGCGCGCGTCATCCACTGCGGGTCGGTGACGAACTCCTCACGGTCGGCGAGCGCCGCCTTGCACGCCTCGATCAACAGGTGCTGGCGCTCCACGCCGTCGGCAGGGAGCGTGAACCCGTCGAGCACGCGCAGGATCTCGAGCGCGGTCACACCTTGCGTCGGGGGTGGGAGCTCGCACACCTCGACGTCGCGGTACGCCGCGCGCAACGCCTCGGTCCACTCCCCCGCGTGCGCGGCGAGGTCGCGCGCGGTGAGCGCACCGCCGGCCCGGTGCACGGCGTCCTCGATCGCGTCGGCGATCGGACCGCGGTAGTAGGCGTCGGGCCCGTGCTCGGCGAGCGCCTCGATCGTCCGGGCGAGCGCGGGTTGGCGCAGCACGACGTCTGCGCGCGCGTCGCCGTACACGGCCTGCCAGTCCGGGTACTCCGTGTAGAGCGCGCGCGACCCCTCGAAGAGCTCGGACGCCTTGGCGGTCACCGAGAACCCGTCGCGCGCGAGCCGCAGCGCGTCCGTCGCGACGTCGCCGAACGATCGCGTGCCCCAGCGCTCGAGCAGCTCGAACCAGCCCGCGATCGCGCCGGGGACGGTGACCGTGTGCGGACCGATCCACGGCATGTCGGTTCCGCCCGTCGCCGCGCGGACGTGGTCGATCGACGTCGCGCTCGCGGAGCGGCCGCTGCCGAGGTACCCGTGGACGCGGCCGTCCCACACGATCGCGAACACGTCGCCGCCGTAGCCGCAGAAGTACGGCGCGACGACGCCGAGCGCGAGGTTGGCGGCGAGCACCGCGTCCATCGCGTTGCCGCCGCGCGCGAACGCTGCGAGCCCGGCCGCCGACGCGAGATAGTGCGGCGACGCGACCGCGCACTCGGGGAACCGCCGGGCCTCACGCACGGCGGGAACGCTAGTTGTGCAGGTCAGGTGGCGCGCACGTTCCGCGGAGCGGCCCTCATGGCATGCTGACCGTCATGGATCCCGACGCGGCGGCGTTCACGATGTCCGCGCGCGGCGAGCGGGACGTCGTGTTGGAGCTCGCCGGCGAGCTCGACGTCGTGGGCGCGTCGACGCTCGCGGAGGAGATCGAGGCGATCCTGGCGCACGGCCCCGACCGGCTCGTCGTGGACCTCGCCGAGCTCGACTTCGTCGACTCCGCCGGCCTCGCGACGCTCGTCCACGGGCACAACGCGGCGGAGGCGGCCGGCACCGAGTTCGTCCTCGCGTCGCCGACCCGTCAGTGCAGCGAGCTGCTCGAGATCACCAGCCTGCGCACCGTCTTCAAGATCGTGAATTGAGGGACGCGAGCGCCGCGTCGACGGTCTCGTGGATGTCGACGACCTGGTCGAGGTTCGTGAGCGACGCGACGCGCCGCACGAGCGCGTCGGAGGGGATGACGGCGCGGACTCGCTCGCCACTCCGGGCGAACCGCTCGGCCATGTCGAACAGCAGCCGCACGCCCGTGCTGTCGATGTAGCCGGCGCCGGTCAGATCGAGCACGAGCGAGTCGACGTCGTCGCCGAGCGCCGCGACCAGGCGGGCGCGCACCGTCGCCACGTTGGACAGGTCGACGTCACCCGAGAGCGTCGCGAGGAGCGTCGAGCCCCGGTGCTCCGTCCGGACGTCGGGCGCCCTCACGGTGCGAACTCCGCGGGGTGCTCGCCACGCATCCGCGGCCGCACGCCGCGGGATCGGGCGCAGGTTGCGATCACGTCGGCTCTCCTCGAGTCTCAACGAGAGGCTTCTCACCGCGAGGCTTGTCACCGAGAGCATCCCCCGCCAACCCGCGCCCGCCTGGCGACGACGCTCGAAGCCCGAGACGTTACCCCAGCCGCGACGCGGCACCCGGCGTCGCCGGCGTGTCGCGCACGAAATCGGTTCCGTCCCGTGCACGCCGTCTGCGACACTCCGCAGGTGAGCGAGCATTCCGGCGTGCAGGACGGTCACGCGCCCGGTGGCGCCGAGTCCGTCGTCCTGCGCGCCCGCGGTCTCACGAAGCAGTACCGGCGGGTCCGGGCCGTCGACGGCGTGGACCTGACCGTCGGCGTCGGCGAGCGCGTCGCGCTGCTCGGACCGAACGGCGCCGGGAAGACCACGACGCTGCTCATGCTGCTCGGCGTCGTCACGCCCGACGACGGCTTCGTGGAGATCGCCGGTCACCGGCTGCCACGCGAGCGCAGCCGAGCCGCGGAGCGGGTCGGGTTCGCGGCGGGCTACCTGCCGCTCCCCGAGCGGCTCCGAGTGCGCGAGTTCCTCCACATGTTCGGGCGGCTCTACGGGATCGCCGATCCCGAGCCCCAGATCACGCTGGGCCTCGAGCGCTTCGGCGTGACGCACCTCGCGACCGCGATGGGCAACGAGCTGTCGTCGGGACAGCGCACCCTCATCGGGATCATCAAGGCCACGTTGCACCGGCCGCGGTTGCTGATCCTCGACGAGCCGACCGCGTCGCTCGACCCCGACGTCGCGCTGCGCGTCCGCACGGGGCTCGCCGAGCTGTGCGCGGCCGATCACACCGCGTTGCTCGTCACGAGTCACGACATGGTCGAGGTGTCGCGGCTGTGCGAACGGGTCGTGTTCATCTCGTCCGGCCGCGTCGTCGCGGACGGCACGCCCGACGCCGTGGCGGCCAGCTTCGGTCGCGACGACCTCGAGGGCGTGTTCCTGCACCTTGCCGAGGAGCGGGAGCGGGTGACGTGATCACGAAGACCCGATGGCTGCGCGTGTCCGCCGTCGCGCGCCGTCACGCCTACGTGCTGCAACGCGCGCCGCAACGCTGGTTCGACGTCGTGTTCTGGCCCGTCGTCGACGCGCTGCTCTTCGGCTCGCTCGGCGTCTACTTCTCGCGCCAGTCGAGCGCGGGGGCGGCCGGCGTCGCGTACCTCCTCGCCGGCATCCTCCTGTTCCACGTCGTGTTCCAGGCCGAGATCAGCCTCTCGACGGGCTTCATGGAGGAGACGTGGTCGCGGAACCTGCTCAACCTCCTCGTCACACCGCTGACGGAGGTCGAGTACGTGGCCGGCGTCGTCCTCTTCGGTCTGGTCAAGCTCGCGCTCGGTGTCGGGACCGTCGCGCTCGCGGCGTGGGCGCTGTTCGCGTTCGACGTGACGACCCTCGGGTTGGCGCTCGTGCCGCTGGTCGCGATCCTGCTCGTCGTCGGCTGGTCGGTCGGTCTGATCGTGATCTCGCTGATCCTGCGGGTCGGCCAGGGCGCGGAGATCCTCGCGTGGGGCCTGCTCGCGATGGTGATGCCGCTGTCGGGGATCTTCTATCCGGTCAGCGCGCTGCCGGGCGCCATCCAACCCATCTCGCGCGCGCTTCCCACGACGCACGTGTTCGCCGCCGCGCACGAGGTCGTCGCCGGGCACTCGTTGCCGTGGAGCCAGGTGGGCTGGGGCGCGTTCGGCGCGGTCGTGCTCGCGATCGCGTCGACGTTCCTGCTCGTGCACATGCTCGCCGTGTTCCGGCGGCGCGGCTACATCAGCCGGCACACCTGACCGCGACGCGACGGCGCATCTCGACACGGGTGCCGTCGTCGCTCGTCTCGATCTCGACCTGCTCGGTGAGCGCGCGCATGAGCATCAGCCCGCGGCCGTAGCCGTCGCGGCGCTCGACACGCCAGTGACCGCGGTCGGTGACCGTGCACACCACGACGTCGTCCTCGAGGTGGACGTCGACCCCGAACTCGCCGTCGCCGAGCCCGTACGCGTGCGCGATCGCGTTGCCCGCCGCCTCGGTCACCGCGAGGTTGAGGTCGAAGACCGTCTCGGCGTCGACGCCTCGCCGTGTCAGCCACCCCGCGAGCCGCGACCGCAGGACGCGCAGCTGCCGGGGGTCGGTCGGGAGGGTGAGCGACAGCCGCTCGTTCTCGGGGGCGGGACGGAACGCGAGCACCGCGACGTCGTCCGCTCCCCCGCCGGGCCCGACCAGCTCCGCGACGACGTGGTCGACCAGGGCCTCGAGATCGCGGGGACCGTCGCGGAACGTTTCGTGCAGCCGGGCGAAGCCGACATCGAGCGACTCGCGTCGCCGCTCGACGAGCCCGTCCGTGTACAGCAACACGGTCGCGCCGGGCGAGAGCGTCTCGGTGCACTGCACGAACGTGTGCACGGCGTCCGCGGCGAGCGGCGTGCCGCGCGCGCCCTCGAGCGCCCGTACCTCGCCGCTCGCCTCGCGCACCAGCGCGGGCGGGTGTCCCGCGCTCGCGTAGTGCGCGGTGGTCGTCGCGGGGTCGTAGACCATCACGAACAGCGTCGACATGCTGCCGTCGGCCGCGGCCGAGAAGAACGCGTTGAGGCGCGTCAGGACCTCCGACGGCTCGAGCTCCGCGAGCGCGCAGAATTGGAGTGCCGCACGCGCGCGGCCCATCACCGCCGCGGCCCGCACGCCGTGACCGACGACGTCCCCGATGGCGAAGAGCACACGGCCGTCGGAGAGCGCGAGCACGTCGTACCAGTCACCGCCGACGCTGACTCCCGCCGTCGCGGGCAGGTAGCGCGCGGCGAGGTCGACCTCGGGAACGTCGGGAAGATGCTCGGGCAGGAGGCTCCGCTGCAGCGTCTCCGCGACGTGTCGTTCGCGCTCGAGCTGCAGCGCGCTCTCGACCGCGGGTCCGAACCGGCGCGCGATCTCCTCGGCGAGCGCGAGGTCGTCCTCCGTGTAGCGGCGTGACGGGTCGGACGTCGCGAACGCGATCGCGCCGATCGGGCCCTCCTCGCCGGGGAGCGGGACGGACACCACCGACTTCAGGTCGAACGCGCGCACGAGCTCGCGCTCGTGCTCGTCGCCGAACACGAAGTCGAGCATCCCCGGTTGGATGTGCTCGAGGAGCAGCGGCTCCAGGGTGACGGCTTCCTCGACCGCGGGAACGTCGTCGAGCACGAATGGGCGCCAGTCGCCGACGGCGTCGATCAACGCCTGCTTCACCGGGTCGGCGTGGGCGAGCGCGACGAGGCGGACGCTGCCGTCGGGATCGCGCGTGATGACCGCGCACATGTCGGCGAACACCGGCAGCAGCACGCCCGCCATGGCCTGCAGGCGCGCGCGCACGTCGCGCTCGACGGTGAGGATGTTGCCGAGCTGCGCGAGGAGCTCGAGCCGGCTGCGCGCCGCCTGCTCCCGTCGCGCGAGGTCCTCGCGCTCGGTCTCGGCCCGCACGCGATCGGAGATGTCGCGCATGAACGCGGTGAAGACCGGCTCCGGTCCGGCGTCGATGCGCGCGATCGTCAGCTCGACCGGGAGCTCGGCGCCGTCGCGCCGCACTGCCCGCGTCTCCACCCGGCGACCGAGCATCGACCGGTACCCGGTCGCGAGGTGCCGCGCGAAGCCGCGCACGTGGTGCTCGCGGAGATCCGGCGGGACGACGAGCTCGTGCATCGGCGTGCCGATCGCCTCGTCGCGCGTCCACCCGAACGTCGACTGCGCCGCCGGGTTCCACTCGATCACGCGACCGTCACGGTCGATCGACACGATGGCGTCGAGCGCGGCTTCGAACATCGCGGCGCGCCGGGCCTCGGTCGTTCGGGCGGCGTCTTCGGCACGGCGACGATCGAGGAACTGACCGAGCTGGCTCGCGAGCGCGACCGTCGTCGCGACGAGGTCCTCGTCGACGGGCTGCGTCGTGGTGCCGAAGAGCTCGAGCACCCCGAGCACGTCGTCGCGACCCGCGACGGGGACGGCTAGCGCGCGATGCAGCCCCGCGCCCGCCGCAGCCCGCGCACGAGGGAAGTTGGCGTCGCATGTCACGTCCTCGATCCACGCCGGCTCGCCGTCGGCCCAGACGCGTCCGGGAAGACCCTCGCCGCGCGCGAGGCACGTCGCGAGTGTCTCCTTCGCGAACGTCGGGTCGACGTCGTCGGCGGCCGACACCGCGACGCATCGGAGGACGTCGCCGTCCGCCGCGCCCTCCCACAACGCGCCGAGCGACCACTCGAGCTCGTCGCGCAGGAGCTCGACGATGCGGCCGCTCGCCTCGTCCAGGTCGCCTGCCGTCGCGAGCACACGCGTCATCTCGTGCTGCGCGACGAGGCGCCGGGTGGCGCGCCACCGCTCGGTCACGTCGGTCGCGACCGAGACGACACCCGTCAGCCGGCCGTCGTCGTCGAACACGCCCGAGTCGATGGCGTGCACGACCGCGACGGTCCCGTCCGCCCGTCGCAGCCGGAAGTCGCCCTCCCACGGCTCGCGGGCCTGGAGGCGGTGCCCGATCTCACGGCGCAGGTCCGGGTCGATCGCCTCGAGCGTGAACGCGGTCGACGAGCTCCCGACGAGCTCGGCGCGCGCGAGCCCGAACAGCTCGGCCGCGTGACGGTTGCAGTCGACGACCGTGCCGGTGAGATCCATCACGAGGACGGCGAGCTGCACGTGGTCGAGCACGGCGCGGTCGAGGACCGAGCGGGCCCCGTCCGTCACCGGTTCGATCGGCGGCACGTCGTGCAGCGAGGGCTCCTCGTTCCCGGCCAGGTCCCCGGTCGGGCTCCCGACCGGTCCCCTCGGCGTTCCCGGTGCGGCGCCGGGCGCTCGCGATCCTGGGCGCCAAACGGTAGCCGCCGCGCGGTGGCACCCCGACCACGCGCCGCGGATCGGACGAACCGTGCCGCGAACGCCTCAGATCGGGACACGGCCGGCCGATCAGGTGGCCTGCACACACTGCGGCGCACTCCCCCCGGCGCACGCAGCGTTCGAGACGGGGCCCCGTTCTTCCCCTCCGGGGCCTCGTCTCGCGTCCGGGCCCGCGTCGACCGCCCCTCGGGCCGAGCCGTCCCGCGCATCCGCGCACGGCTCGGCTTCGTCCGTGTCGACGGCTCCCTCGGGCCGAGCCGTCCCGCGCATCCGCGCACGGCTCGGCTTCGTCCGCCCGTGAAGCTGGTCAGCCCCGGCGGTAGCGCCGGACGGCGAGCGCGGTGAAGACCGTGACGATCACGATCCACCATGCGCCGAAGTGCCAGGCCGCGGTGTGCAGGTGCGTGTGACTGACGCGGGCCAGCTGCGAGTCGCCGAGCGCGAGGCCGCGCGCGGTGTCGATGGCGGCCGTGATCGGGTTCCAGCGCGCGAGCGGCTGCATCCACCCCGGCAGCGCGCGCACGGGCGCGAACGCGCTGCTCGTGAACATCAGCGGCAGGATCGGGATGAACACCGCTGCCTGGACGGTCTCCGGATCCCCGATCGCGAGCCCGACCCACGCCGAGAACGCGGTGAGCGCGACGCCGAACAGCACGAGCACGAGCGCCATGCCGATCGCGCCGCCGATGCCCGCGTGGAACCGGAACCCGATGGCGAGCGCGGCGACGATGAGGATGATGCTCTGGATCGCGAGGCGCGCGCTGTCGCTCGTCGTGCGACCGACGAGGAAGGCGGATCGCGCGATCGGCAGCGAGCGGAACCGGTCGACCATGCCCGTCTGCATGTCGTTGGCGATGCCGACCCCCGAGCCCATCGCTGCGAACGTCATGCTCTGCACGAGCACGGCGGGGACGACGAAGTCCTTGTAGCTGATCCCCGGCACGTGCGCGACGGCGGCGAACACGTACGCGAAGAGGATGAGCTGCATCAGCGGCTGGATCGTCGAGAACACGATGAGGCCCGTGTTGCGCAGCACGCGCCGGAGGTTGCGCCCGGCGACGAGCCCGATGTCCGCGAGCACACGCGCGGGAGGCAGCGCGGCGCGCTTCTCGGCTGTCGCGGCGTCGAACGTCGTCGTGACTGCTGCCATCGAATGCCTCAGCTCCCCATGGGCCGGCGCTTGCGCGGCGGCGCCGGTTCCGACCGCTGCTCCTCGGCGACGTGACCGGTCAGGCTCAGGAACACGTCGTCGAGCGACGGGCGTCGCAGGCCGAGGTCGGCGACCTCGACGTCGGCGGCGTCGAGCGCACGGACCGCCTCGACGAGCGCGGCCGAGCCTGCCGCGACGGGCACGACGACGCTGCCCAGGTCGCGGTCGATCGTGAGCTCACCCTCCGACACCTCGAACGCGCGCGCGAGCGCGAGCGCGGCGCGTGCCGTGGACGCGCGATCCGCGACGCGCAGGTCGAGCACGTCGCCACCGACCTTGGTCTTGAGCTCGTCCGCCGTCCCCTCGGCGATGATCCCGCCCGCGTCGATCACGCTGATCGTGTCCGCGAGCTGATCGGCCTCCTCCAGGTACTGCGTCGTCAGCACGATCGTCGTGCCACGCTGCTTCAACTCGATGATCACGTCCCACAGCTCGAGCCGGCTGCGGGGATCGAGACCGGTCGTCGGCTCGTCGAGGAACAGCACGGGCGGTGCGAACATCAGGCTCGCCGCGAGGTCGAGCCGGCGGCGCATGCCGCCCGAGTACGTGCGCAGGAGACGGTCGGCTGCGTCCGTCAACTGGAAGATGCCGAGCAGATCGGCGGCGCGCTCGCGCGCGGCACGCTTCGGCATCCGACCGAGCCGGCCGATCAGCACGAGGTTCTCGCGTCCCGTGAGCTCCTCGTCGACGGCCGCGTACTGACCGGTCAACCCGATCACGCTCCGGACGAGCTGCGGTTGGGTGACGACGTCGTAACCCGCGACGGACGCGCGGCCGCCGTCGGGATGCAGCAGCGTCGTCAGGATGCGGATCGTCGTCGTCTTGCCCGCGCCGTTCGGCCCAAGAAGACCGGTGACGAGGCCCTCGCGCGCCGTGAAGTCGACGCGGTCGAGCGCGGTGAACGTGCCGAACCGCTTGACGAGCTGCTCCGCGACGACGCCTCCGGACACGGACGCTGAATCTACAACATGGTGTAGCTTCTTCACTAATGCGCACCGCGACGCCGGCCGGAACCGTCCCCGAGGAGGCGCGCGACGACGCCCGCGATCAGGTGCTCGTGGAGCTCGTCAACCTCGCGCCGCTGCTCGAGCACCTCCGGACGGACGCGCTCCGCCGGCGCCGTCTCACCCAGGCCCGGGCCCGGCTACTCAACGTGCTCGCCGACTCGGGGCCGCTCGTCATGTCGGAGCTGAGCCGGGCGCTCGACGTGACGCCCCGTGCGGTGACCGGGCTCGTCGACGCCCTCGAGCGCGACGGGCTCGCCCGCCGCGTCGAGCACCCGTCCGACCGGCGCGCCACGTTCGTCGAGCTGACGGCGTCGGGCCGCCGGCTCACACGCGACTTCCGCACCGGCCTGCTGCGCTTCGCCGACGAGCTCCTCGGCGACCTGCGCGACCAGGACGTCCGCGCGAGCCTGCGCGTCGTCCGACACGTCCGCGAGGTCCTGGAGTCGCGCGCGTAGCCGTCCGGACCCTGTTCGCCACGCCGCGTCACGATCGCTCACCGTCCGGAGGCCCTGGGCCGCGCCACGAGTAATCACAGCCGGCCCGCGGCATGCTGGTCCGAGGTGACGACCAACCGCGCCGGCGAAGCACCGAGGGGAAGCGGCGAGTGGTGGGCCCGGCGGCTCGCGTCCGAGCCCGTCGCGGTCGTGGTCACCGACGAGCACGGCACGATCCGCCGGTGGGGCACGGAGGCGCAGCGACTCTACGGGTACACCGCGCAGGAGGCGCGCGGTGCCGACATCGCCGCGCTACTCGCACCGCCCGACACCGTGGACGACGCGCGCCGCGTGACCGCGCTACGCGTCGCGGGCGACATCACGCCGCGCCGCACGCGTGTCCGCTGTCGTGACGGCTCGATCCTCGAGCTCGTCACGTGCGTCGGTCGCGCGTTCGAGGACGGCGCGCCCGTGCTGGTCGGCGCGGGGCTCCCGGCCGGCGACGTCGACGGCCCGGTGGGGACACCGGACGCGACGACGGCCGAATGGCTGCGGGCAGCCGTGGCGCAGCACGCGGCGGCGCTGCGCGCATCGGACACCGCGGCCTCGCTCACCGCGTTGCAGCGCGTCGGCGCGCGTCTCGCCGGCGCGTCGAGCGCGGAGGACGTCGGCGACGTCGCGGTGAAGGAGACGTTGGAGGCCGTGGGCGCCGGCGCGGTCGCGCTGTTCGACACGGACGGGAAGGTCGTCGCGCGCGCGGCGTCCGGTGACGTCGACGACGCCGACGTCATCGCGGCGCGCGACCGCGCCCTCGTCGGCGCGCTCACCGCCGTGCACGCGCGGTGGCCCGCGGGGAGCCCTGCGTCGAGCGGCGCGGCACCCGTGAGCGCTCGGTGGCCGAGCGTCGCGAGCGTCCCGCTCAGCACGCAGCGCGGGCGCGTGGGCACGCTCGCCGTCGCGTTCGTCTCCGTCCGCCAGCTCGCCCTCGAGGAGCGGACGCTGCTCGAGGCGATCGGGGACGTCACCGCGCAGGCGCTCAGCCGCGCGCGGCTCGTCGACTCGGTCGACACGAGCAGCTCGCACGTCGACGCCCTCCAGCGCATCACGGCCGGTCTCGCCGCGGCGCGCACGCGCGACGACGTGGTGCACACGCTCTTCGTCGACGCGCTGTCGCTGACGGGTGCGGCGTCGGCCAGCGTGGCGCTCCTCGACGACGACCGCTTCGTCCTCCACGCGACCGCCGGCTACCACGACGACGTCGTGCAGGCATGGTCGGAGTTCCCCGCTGACGCCGACGTACCGACGACCGACGTCATCCGCAGCGGCGCGCCGGTCTTCGTGTCGACACGCGACGAGCTGTACACGCGGTATCCCCTGTTCCGCTCGCTGCCCGTCAACCCGGACACCAACGCGATCGCCAACCTCCCGCTGGCCGTCGAGGGCCAGCCCCCGTTCGGCGTGCTGCACATCGGGTTCCGGACGGCGCGGCGGTTCGTCCCCCGCGAGCGCGAGTTCCTCACCGCGGTGGCGAACCAGGCCGCGGTCGCGCTGCACCGCGTCGACCTCAACGCGGGCACGCTGGCCGCGCTCGCGGCGACCGCGCGGGCGCGCGAGCAGCTCGAGCGGAGGTTCACGACCGAGCAGACGGCACGCCTCGCGGCCGAAGCGATCCTGCTGGCGAACGACGACGCCGAGGTGGGCGACGACGGTCGCGGCACCGCCGCGGTCGCGCTCGAAGACGTGTTGGAGCGCGTCTGCACGCTGGTCGACGCCGACGACGTCACGCTGTTCGTCGTGTCCGACGACGTCCTCGTCCCGCGGGCGTCGACGGGCAGCGAGGCGCGCAGGGCGGCCGAGACGGTCGCCGCCCAGGTGGTCCGCACGCGGCGCGCGGTCGTCGGCAAGGCGACCGCAGCGGTGCCGCTCCTCGCGGGGGCGCGGGTCATCGGCGTGCTCACGGCGACGAATCGCGAGGCGACCGGCTTCGACGACGAGCGCGTCGAGCAGCTGACCGCGGTCGCGGAGCGCGTGGCGTGGAGCCTCGAGCGCTCCTCGCTCCTCGCGGCCGAGCGGCACGCACGCGCGTCTGCGGAGGCAGCGCAGGCGCGGATCACGCTTCTCGCGGAGGCGAGCCGCGTGGTCGCGTCGCTCGACGAGGACGCCGTGCTCGACGCCATGGCGCGCCTGGTCGTTCCCGCGTTCGCGGACTGGTCGTCCGTCTACCGCGACCGGGACGGCGCGCTCGAGCGCGTCGCGGGCTGCGTGTCGTCGCCCGAGGCCGACGCCGCGTCGCGCCAACTGCTCGGCCTCCTGCGCTTCGGGCACGACTCCGCCGCGCCGGTCATGCGTGTGTGGCGGACGGGCCGGACGCTGCTCGCGGGCGACACGCTGTCCGACGTCAGGCGGGTGCTGCCCGACGACGCGGTGCACCTCATCGAGTCGCTCGGCCTCGGGCCAGGCCTCTTCGTGCCCGTCAACGTGCGCGGCCGGACGATCGCCGTGCTGACGTTCGCCCGGCTCGCGGGGCGGCGACCCTTCGACGACGACGACATCGCGCTCGCCGAGGAGCTCGCCGTGCGCGTCGCGGTCAGCCTGTCGCACGCGCGCGCGTACGAGCTCGAGCGATCCGTCGCGGAGACGCTGTCCCACGCCGCACTGCCGCAGTCGCTCCCGCAGCCGCCGGGCTGGCAGCTCGCGGCGCGCTATCTCCCGGCTGCGCGCGGCGCCGAGGTCGGCGGTGACTGGTACGACGCGTTCCGGATCGACGAGTCACTCGCCGTCGTCGTCGGCGACGTCGCCGGTCACGGCGTCGCGGCCGCGCGCGTCATGACGCAGTTGCGCAACAGCATGCGGGCGCTCGCGCTGGACCATCGCACGCCCCTCGAGACCGTCGCGGGGACGGACGCCGTCGTCGCGGCGAGCGACGACCCGTCGACGTTCGCGACCGCGATCTGCGCGACGGTCGATCCGGCGACGGGCGCGTGCACGTGGGTGTCGGCGGGCCACCCCCCGCCGCTGCTCGTGACGGCCGACGAGGCGCGGTTCCTCGAGGGTCGCCCCGGCACACCCGTCGGGGTCACGTGGGCGACGCGCCCCCAGCACGACGTCGTCCTCCCCCACGACGCGTCGGTCGTGCTCTACACGGACGGGCTCGTCGAGGACCGTGAGACGCCCCTCGAGACCGGCTTGGAACGCCTGCGCGAGACGGCGGTCGAGCTCGCCCGGGCCGCGCCGGACGTGGACGCCGAGCGGCTCGTTGACGCGCTCGTCTCGCGACTCGCGAACCGGTCCGCGCGGGTCGACGACTGCTGCGTGTTCGTCGTCCGCCGCCGCGGCCCTTCGGCCTGACGTCGGAGCAGTTCGTCATCCGCCCTCTTCGAGGGCCTGACCGAACTCCTCCAACGCGTGGTTGCCGTGGTTGTCGGCAAGCGCCTTGCCGATCGCGAGGACGACCGCGATCGGCCATTCGACGATCTCGAGCGCGGCGAGCGTCGCGAGACCGGCGTACCACGCGAGATGGGCCGGCTCGGGCAGGACGACCTCGCCGATCACCGGCAGGTGGACGTCCAGGTTGATCCGCCGGACGGCGCGGTGCGCCGCCGCCCGCTGCCCGCGAGCATGGTCGCCGGCCGCCGCTTGCGGCGCAGTCGTCTTCTTCGCGGTCGTCTTCTTCGGGGTCGTGCTGCGCGCCGCGGCCTTCGGTGTCGCCATGCCGTCCCCTCCCTGCGCGGGATCTGCTATCGCGATGGTCGCGCAGCGGTTCCCACGGGGCGACGGCGCGACGTCGGGGTCGATTCCCCATCGAGCGCCGCCGGGTAACACGCGAGACAGACTCTGTCGACCCGTGGACGGCACGTGACCCTTCCGGCGCTCCCACTCCTCGCCCGTGTCAACCGTGCCGTTCGAGCGTCGTACGCGCGTCGGCCCCGGGTGTGGTGCTCGGCGAACCGCGCGTACGTCGAGATCGTGCAGCCACCGCCGGACGGCCTCGAGGAGCGCGTCGCAGCCGTCTCCGGTGTGCAGTGGGCGCGCGTCAACGCCGCCCTCGGTCGGCTCGTCGTCGCGTTCGACCCTTCGCGAGTAGCGGTCGCGACACTCGTCACGGTGGTCGACGAGACCGAACGCGACGCGGGTGCCGCGCGGACCCGCTCGCCGACGCGGCCGTCCTTCCCGGGCGACGTCGACGCGCTCCGGACGCACGGGATCGCGCTGCTCGCCGACGTCGGAGGCATCGCCGCCGCGGTGTCCGGCGCGTTGTTGCGCGCTGTGCCGTTCCCGATCGAGCTCGCGTCGCTCGTGGCCTTCATCGAGAGCCAGCCGCGTCTGCGTCGGATGGTCGCAGACGTCGTCGGCGGCGCGTCCACCGACACCCTGCTGGCGCTCGCGAACGCGTTCGGGCAGGGGCTCGCGCAAGGACAGCTCGGACTCGCCGTCGACGCCGCGCACCGGGTCGCGGCGATGGGCGAGACGGCGGCCGAGCGCCGGACCTGGACGGCGCGTGAACCCGAGCTCGCCGCGACGCCGCAGCGCGCGGCGGCCGGCGCGGTGCCGTGCGAACGCGCGGCGGCCCTCCCCCGCGGCCCGGTCGAGACCTACGCAGACCGGGCGACGATCGCGGCCGGAACCGGCTTCGCGGCCACGCTCGCGGCCACACGGCGGTGGAGGCGCGCGTCTGACGTCGCGCTCGCCGCGATGCCGAAGGCCGCGGGGATCGGGCGCGAGGGATTCGCGACCCAGCTCGGCCGGATCCTGGCCGAGCGGCGCGCGGTCGTGTGCGACCGTGACGCGCTCCGGCGACTCGATCGTGTCGACACGCTCGTCGTCGATGTCGACGCCACGTGGGCTCGGCGCCCTGCGCCCGCGCGCGTCGTTCCCCTCACCAAGGTCCCCGATTCCGAGATCACGGGTGCGCTCTACCGGCTCTTCGACCCGGAACGAGCGGACCGCGTCCGCGCCGACGACGGATGGATGCTCGGGCCGCTCGCCCGACTCGTGCGCGACGCCGCGGGCCTGACGACGCGACTCGGCGTCGCCGACCGCGACGTGCTCGGGCTCGCGCGCGGACGGCGTCTCGTCGCGGTCGTGCCGCTGACACGTCACGTCCACCCCGCGTTCGACACGCTCGCGGCGTCGGCCCGGCGGGCGTCGTGCGCACTCGTGCTCGCCGGCGAGCCGGACGAGTACGCGCGCCCGTTCGCGGACGACGTCGTCGCAGGCGGTGACGCGCTCGCCTCCGTCGTCGCGTCGCTGCAGCGCGATGGGCACGTGGTCGCCGTCGTGAGCGCCGCGCGGCGCGACGCGCTCGCGCGCTCCGACTGCGGGATCGGCCTGACCGTCCCCGGCGCGCCGCCGCCGTGGGGCGCGCACCTGCTCGTCGACGACCTCGCGACGTGTGCGTTCGTCGTGGAGGCGATCGGCACGGCGCGCGACGTCAGCCGCCGGAGCGTCCGCGTCGCGCTCGGCGGCGCCAGCGTCGCGGCGACCGTCGCGCTCACCGCGCCGCCGTTCCGGGCCGGCGCGCGCACGCTGTCCGTCGTCAACGGCGCGGCCGTGCTCTCGTTCGCGTCCGGCACGTGGTCCGCGCTCGAGCTGTCCCACCGCCCGCTGAGCCCGCCGGTGGACCGGACGCCGTGGCACGCGATGCCGCCGAGCGCGGTCCTGCACGTCCTCGGGTCGTCCGAGCACGGGCTGGCCACGGCCGAGGCGCGCCGTCGCCTGGCTGCTGCAGCGCGGCACGAGCGGACCGTCCAGCCGCCGCAGGTCACGCTCGGGCGCGCGTTTCTCGACGAGCTGTCGAACCCGTTGACACCCGTCCTCGCGGTCGGTGCCGGCGTGTCCGCGGCGATCGGCTCCCTGGCGGACGCGGCGGTCGTCGCGAGCGTGACCGGGCTCAGCGCGCTGTTCGGCGGCATCCAGCGGTCGGCGACCGAGCGGGCGGTCGCGCGGCTCGCGGAGCGGACCGCGACCCGCGCGTGGGTGGAACGGGACGGCCGGCCCGTGCAGCTCACCGCCGACGAGCTCGTCGCGGGCGACGTCGTCGCGCTCGACCCCGGCGACATCGTCCCGGCGGACTGCCGGATCCTGTCGTCGACGGGTCTCGAGACGGACGAGTCGAGCCTGACGGGCGAGTCGAGCCCGGTCGCGAAGCGGTCCGATCCCGTCGCGGCCGAGGACGTCGCCGACCGACGCTCGATGCTCTACGAGGGCACGACCGTCGCAGCCGGGCGCGGTCGCGCGGTGGTCGTCGCGACCGGCACCGCGACCGAGGCCGGCCGCAGCCTCGCGATGAGCCGGGGGGCGTCGCAGGGGTCGGCAGTGGACCGCCGGCTGCACGCGATCACTGCGCAGACGGTGCCCGTCGCGCTCGGCGCCGGCGCGGTGGTCGCCGCGAACGGCATCCTGCGCGGGTCGTCGCTCGCGCGCACCCTCGCCACGGGCGTCGGCCTGACGGTCGCGGCCGTGCCGGAGGGACTGCCCTTCCTCGTCACCGCGGCCCAGCTCGCCGCGGCGCGCCGGCTGTCGACCCGGAACGCGCTGGTGAAGAACCCGCGCAGCATCGAGGCCCTCGGCCGCGCGGAGGTCCTGTGCTTCGACAAGACGGGAACGCTGACCGAGGGACGGCTCCGGCTCCGCGAGGTGTCGGACGGGATCACGAGCGTCGGCGTCGGACGCTCGATGCGCGAGAGCTTCGCGACGATCCTGGTCGCCGCGGCGTGCGCGACGCCCCGACCCGACGGCAGTGACGTCCTCGCGCACCCGACCGACCAGGCCGTCGTCGACGGCGGGCGCCGCGCGGGCATCGACATCGCGGGCACGCACCCGCTCGCCGTCCTGCCGTTCGAACCCGCGCGCGGGTTCCACGCCACGCTCGTCGGCACGACTGCGGGTGCGTTCGTCTTCGTGAAGGGTGCGCCGGAGGTCGTCCTGCCGCGCTGCACGAGATGGACGACACGCGGCGACACGCGCGAGCTGGACACACGCGCGCGGCAGACGGTCGGTCGCGAGGTCGAGCGACTCGCGCGGCTGGGCCACCGCGTCCTCGCCGTGGCCCGGCGGAGCGAGCGACGATCGCCGGAGAGTTCGTCCGACGGCATGCTGTCCGACGACGACGCGCGCGACCTGGAGCTGCTCGGGTTCCTGGCGATCGCCGACGCGCCGCGGCGGAGCGCGACCAAGGCGCTGCAGCGGCTGCGCGACGGTGGCGTGCAGCTCGTCATGATCACCGGTGACCACCCGAGCACCGCGCAGGCGATCGCGAGCGAGATCGGCCTGCTCGACGGCGGAGTCGTCCTCACCGGGGCCGACGTCGCGACGCTCGACCGCGCGGCGCTCGACGCGCTCCTCCCCGACGTCGCGGTCTTCGCGCGCGTGAGCCCGACCCAGAAGGTCGACATCGTGCGCGCGTTCCAGCGGACCGGTCGCGCCGTCGCGATGACGGGGGACGGCGCGAACGACGCGCCCGCGATCCGGCTCGCGGACGTCGGGATCGCGCTCGGTCCCCATGCGACATCCGCCGCACGCGCCGCGGCGGACGTCGTGGTCGGTGACGACCGGCTCGAGACGATCGTCGCCGCGCTCGTCGAAGGACGGGCGATGTGGGCGTCCGTGCGCGACGCGCTCGCGATCCTGCTTGGCGGCAACCTCGGCGAGATCGCGTTCACCGTTGCCGGCGCGCTCGTCGGCGGGCGCCCGCCGCTGAATGCGCGTCAGCTGCTCCTCGTCAACCTCCTGACCGACCTCGCGCCTGCGCTCGTGCTCGCGACGCGGCCGCCCGGCGAAGCGTCCACGTTGCTGCGCGAGGGTCCCGACTCGTCGCTCGGCGGCGCGCTGACGCGTGACGTCCTCGTGCGCGCGGCGACGACGTCACTCGGAGCGACGACCGCGTACGTGATCGGACGGCTCACCGGGCGGCCGGCGCGTGCGCGCTCGATCGGGCTCGCCGCGCTCGTCGGCACGCAGCTCGCCCAGACCGCCGCGATCGCGGGCCGCGACGTCCGCGCGATCGCGTCGATGGGAGGATCCGCCGCCGCGCTCGTCGCGGTCGTGCAGACGCCCGGGATCAGCAGGTTCTTCGGGTGCACCCCGCTCGGGCCGGTGGGATGGGCGACGGCGACGGGCGCGGCGGTCGGAGCGACCGCGCTCGGCGCGCTCGTGTCGACCGTCGCCCCGATCGCGCTCCCCGCGGTGCCGGCTCCGGCCGGCCCTCAGGAGACGCCGTGGATGGAGCCCGTCCCCCGCTCGAGCACGCCGTCGCCGTCGTCGGCAGTCGCCGCGACCGGTACGACGAAGCTCGCCACACCGACCAGGACGTAGGCGACCAGCACCGCGACCGAGACGAGGACGGGATCGGCCACGAACGTCCACAGCAGCCCGGTCCGGATCCCGCCCGCGACGTGGACGGCGGTCAACGGGAACCTTCCGCCCGCGAACGCGACGGCCGTCGACCACACGACGCCGAGCCCGGCACCGAGCGCGACGAGGTTCCCGCAGAGCTGGCCGATGGCCTGGATCTCGGGTGCATCGCGCCTGCGCATCGTGCCGTCCGCCCCCCGTCGGCTCTGGTCCGCAACGTCGTCGATGCTCCCACACCGACCACGTGCCGTCGCAAGCCCGCGCGCTCCGTGCGCAGGTTCGGGAGGCGGGACGAGCCTCATCGCCCGTTCGGGAAGTACACCATGCCGCCGAAGCGCCCCTTGCTGAGCAGCTGGCGCGGCCGCACCGGCACGGGCTGCGCCGCCGCGTACCGGTTGAGCGTGAAGCCGTCGAACTCGATCTTCGCCACGAGGAGGAAGTGGGGCTGGAGCGACTTCGGCAGCAGCGGGAAGAAGAACACCTCGCACGCGAGGCCGGACCACCGACCGCACCGCTGCTTCGGCGGCGGGACGTGGTACAGGAGGTCGATGCGGCGGACCCGGACGGTCTTGTTCCGGGCGACGACGTCGGGATGGTGGGCGTAGCGCAGCAGCGGCTGCCCGAGATAGTCGTCGACGACGACCACCCGGTCGCCGCCGCCGGTGGCGAGCACCTTCGACACCGCGCGCCAGTCGGGCTTGTGGAGCGTCGAGCCGGTGGCGCTGTCGACGACGAGCCCGGTCCACAGCGCGCACAGCGCGAGCGCCGCGGCGACGCCGACCCAGCCGGCGCGACGGGCGCCGAACCCGATCGCGGCCGCGAGGAAGAGCGGGAGCACCAGCGCGATCAGGTACCGGCCGAGCACGAGGTCCGTCCCGATCGCGGCGAGCAGGAGCGCGAGCACGAGCCCGCCCACCACGAGCGCGCTCATGACGAGGGCCGTAGAACGCTCGCGGGGGCGACCCCTCCACACGACGAGCACGATCGGAGCCACGAGGAGCGCGGCGACGAGCGGCCACCAGTGGTCGAGCGGCTCGGGGATGCCCAGCAGGAGCTGCCGGCCCGTCTCCGCGAGCCGTTGGCTCAGCGGCCAGTCCGCGATCCAGTTGTGCTTCTTGCTCTGGACCTCGGCGAGCACGAGGAGCGGGACCGCGGCCACCACGATGGGCAGGGCACCGAGCGCGACCCGGCGCCACGGCCGGTGCGCGAGCAGGAGCCACACCGCCTCGGGGACGATCAGGACGGCCGCGAAGTAGTGCGTCGCGAGCGCCGCGGCGGACGCGAGCCCCCAGAGGAGGAAGTCGGTGTCCGTCTCGGCCTCGACCGCCCGGGCGCAGAAGTACAGCGACACCGACGCGAGGAACACGAGCAGCGCGTAGGAGCGGGCCTCCTGGGAGAACCAGACGAACAGCGGGCTCACCGCCACGAGGAGGGCGACGATCCGGGCGACCCGCGCGCTCTGGTGGAGCCGCCGGGCGACGAGGTACGCCATCGGGACGGTCGCGATGCCGAAGACGGCCGAGAGCGAGCGCACCGCCGCGTCGCCGTGACCGACCACCCGGACCCAGCCCCACTCCAGCACGTAGTACAGGGGCGGCGTGCCCTCGACGTGCCCTAGTGTCGTGAACAACATTCGGCCGAGCCCGTGGGACACGTCGACCGTCGTCAGGTACTCGTCGAACCACAGGCTCTGTGCACCGATCCTCCAGAACCGGAGGAAGGCGGCGAGCACGATGACGCCGAGCAGCGCGACGTCGATCCGATCCGGCAACCCGTGTGCGGCCCGGCCTGGCGCGAGCTCGTCGGGTGCCGCGTCCTCGGTCACGCCGACGACGTGCGCCATGGAGCAGGGACACTATCGAACCGCGTGTCGCGTGTCCCTCGCGCGCCCGGGCGGTCACGAGGAGGGGGCCCGGGGATGACGACGGGCTGGAGCCTCCGCGTGCTCACCCCGACGTACTTCGACGTCGAGAGCCTGCTCCAGCTCCGCGCCCGGCTCGTGGAGCTGCTGCAGGACCCGGCGGCACGCGACGGCGTCCCCGCGCCCGACCGGACCAGCTTCACGGTCGTCGACGACTCCGCCGGCCACGACCCCGCGATCGCCCGCCTGTCCGACTTCGACGACGTGACCGTCGTGTCGCCTCCGTTCAACCTGGGCCACCAACGGGCGATCGTGTACGGGCTGCGCTCGCTCGCGGATCACGTGAAGCCCGACGAGATCGTGGTCACGATGGACTCGGACGGCGAGGACCGTCCGGAGGACGTCGTCCGGCTGGTGCGCCCGCTCCTCCAAGACCCCGAGAACCCCTGGACGGTGTCGATCGCGCGCCGGACGCACCGCAAGGAGAGCCCGTCCTTCAAGGCGCTCTACCTCGGGTTCCGGATGCTGTTCCGCCTCCTCACCGGCCGCGAGGTCCGGTCCGGCAACTACGCGGCGCTCCACGGCGAGTACGTGCGCCGCATGATCAAGCACCCGTACTTCGATCTCTGCTACTCCGCCACGCTCATCAGCCTCAACCCGTCACCCACGTACGTGCCGTGCGCGCGCGGCGAGCGCTACGCCGGGCAGTCGCACATGGGCATCGAGAAGCTGCTCAACCACGGTGTCCGCATGCTGATGCCGTTCGCGGACCGCATCGCGATCAGGTCGCTCGCCTTCTTCAGCGTGCTGGCCGCGTGCACGACGGTCTTCGCGGCGGTCGTGCTCGGCGCGTACCTCGGCGCGGGATGGCACGCACCCGCGTGGGCCGGGTGGGTGATCGTCGGCGGCGCGGTCGGGTCGTCGCTCGCGCTCGTCAACTTCCTCGTGCTGTTCTCGGGGTTCGCCCAGTCGAGCGCGCTGTCGCTGCGCCGGCTCGACCCGTGGCGACCGCCCGACCTCTGACCGACCGCGACCCGTCGAGCTGCTCTCAGGCCGTGTAGCGGCTCGTCCACTGCGAGACCTGGTTGCGGACGAGCGTCTCCGCCGCCCGCGCGCGTTCGGGCGCGGCGTTCAGGTCCGCGTCCGTTCGCAGCACGCGCACCGAGGTCGAGGCGCGGTCGGGGACCTCGGAGACGAGGTCGGCGGAGACCCGTGACGTCCTGTCCCGTGTACGGCGACGGAAAGGCATGGCGCTGGCCCGCCTCCTCTCGTCCCTCGTCCGGCGATCCGTGTCGGTGCCCTCTACCCGCGTGCCCGCCGGGCGATGCACCACCCGCTCGTAACCACACCGGCGCGCGCCGTGTCAGCCGAGGAGCGACTCGAGCAGCCCCGCGCTGTCGAGGTGCGCGCACGCCGCGGTCGCGCGGACGGTCCCGCCCAGCCCGACGCTGATCGGCTGCCATCGCGAGCCCATGCCGGCCGTGGAGGTCGCCGCGACCCAGGAGTACACCGCGTGGAGGCGGTACTGGTCCCACGCCACGGCCGGGTCGAGCGCGACGCCGCCGCGCGCGAGCAGCTCGCAGTAGCGATCGACGAGCTCGCGCTCGATCACCTCGCGCACGTCGGCCGGTATCGAGTTGCACAGGACGTACGCGACGTCACGCACGCCGGGGGCGCGGCAGACGACCGCCCAGTCCAGGAAGCCGGTCCGGCTCCCGTCGACGAACAGGTTCCCGAGGTGCGAGTCGCCGTGCACGAGCGTGCCCGGGCCTTCACGCCAGAGCTGGACGATGTCGGCCGTGCGCGCGACGTAGATGCGCGCGATCCGGTGGAACGACTCGTCGATCCGGTCGCCCAGCACGTCGACCGCGCGCTCGATGAACCGTCCACCACCTTCGCCGCCGCGCATCGCGCGTCCGGCGAGCCATTCGAGGTCGCCCCCTTCGTCGAAGCGGGCCGACTCCCAGTACCGGGTGTGAAGCGCGGCGAGCTGCTCGACGATGTCGCGCGCACGCGCGGCGATGTCTCGATCGTCGGGACTCGGGAAGGCGCAGCCCGCCGCCACGAGATCCTCGAGGACCATCACGTAGTCGCGCCCGTCGGTCTCTGCGTACCAGACGCCCGGCACGCGCACGGGGACCTCGCCCGCGACGTCGCGGTAGAACCGCGCCTCGGCGACGCCCATACCCGTCCGCTCCACGAACGCGCGCTGCCGCGCGCCGAACGGCGCGAGCTTCACGAACACCGTCGCGGGCACGCCGGGCTCGCCGCGCAACGCGACGCGCGCGCGGCCCGTCGTGCCCGAGCTGGCGTCGACGACGGTCGCGTCGGTGACGTCGCGCTCGAGCACCTGCGAGAACCACGCCGCGGTCAGGTCGTCGACGTCGACGGGCAGCCCGGTCTGCGCGCCGCTCACGACGCTGCCCTCATCGCCGCGACGAAGTCCGCGAGCAGGTCGTCGCCGGCCGGGTAGCCCGGGAAGTACGCGCACACGCGGTCGCAGTCGCCGTAGCGCGCCACGATCTCGGCCGCCACGGCGTCGGGCGTGCCGTGGACGGCGAGCGTCGCGACCATCTCGTCGGTGATCAGCGACGGCATCGTCGCCCACTCGCCCCGCTTCGACCGCGCGTTCAGCTCGGGCTGCAGCTCGCCCCATCCCTCGACGTCGAGGACGGGACGGTACGCGGGTGTCGACCCGTAGAACGCCAGGAGCCAGCGGACGTTGCGCGCGGCGGCGAGCTCTTCGTCGTCGCGGCCGACGCCGACGATCACCTCCGCCGTCACCTCGACGTCGTCGCGCGTCCGGCCGGCCGCCCGCAGGCCCGCATCGATCGCGGGCCAGGTCCGCTCGCGCATGTGCCGGGCGCTGTTGAACGGCATGACGAGGACGCCGTCGGCGACCTCGGCCGCCATCTCGCACATCCGGGGTCCCAGCGCGCCGACGAGCACCTTGGGGACGCCGAACGGGTTCGGCCCGGGGTCGAACGCCGGCGTCATCAGCGTGTGCGTCGTGTACTCGCCGCGGAACTCGACCCGGGTCCCGTCCTGCCAGCTCCGCAGGATCGCCTTCGTCGCCTGCACGCTCTCCCGCATGTGCGCGACGGGCGATCCCCAGCGCGCGCCGTAGCGCTTCTCGACGTGCGCGCGGACCTGCGATCCGAGCCCGAGCCGGAACCGGCCCTGCGACAGCAGGTGCAGGTCGTACGCGGCGTGCGCCATGTGCATCGGGCTCCGCGGGAACGCCATCGCGACGTTCGTCATCAGGTCCAGCGAGCAGACGGGCGCCGCGGCGACGAGGGGGAAGAACACGTCGTGCGCGTTCTCGAACGTGAACACCCCGTCGACCCCGACGCGTTCGAGCGCGCGGGCACGCTCCGCGGCGTCGAGCACCGAGGTCGCGAGCAGCATGTCGATCTTCAACGGCACGGCCCGTCATCCTCCCGATCCGGACCGCTACGTTGACATGGACGCCGCGCGCGGGTCATGTGCTCCCCTCGGAGGTAGCGCCATGGTGATGGCGACGGACGACCACTACACGATCATCTCGGCCGACTGTCACGCCGGCGCCAACCACGCGACGTACCGGTCGTACCTCGAGTCGAAGTACCTGGACGACTTCGACGCCTGGCGCGCCAGGTACAAGAACCCGTTCCGCGATCTCCAGGACGGGGGGCGCGTGCGCAACTGGGACAACGAGCGCCGCCGCGGCGATCTGCACGCCGACGGTCAGGTCGCGGAGGTCGTGTTCCCGAACACCGTCCCGCCTTTCTTCCCGAGCTTCGTGCTGTTCGCGCGTCCACCTCGGCCCGACCAGTACGAGCACCGCCTCGCCGGCATCCGCGCGCACAACCGTTGGCTCGCCGACTGGTGCGCCGAGTACCCGAACGAGCGCGCGGGCATCGGGCAGATCTTCCTCAACGACGTCGACGACGCCATCGAGGACCTCCACTTCATCAAGGAGCACGGCTTGCGTGGCGGCGTGCTCATCTCGGCTGTCCCGCCGGACGCCGACTCCGTGAAGCCGCTGTACGACCCGGTGCACGACCCCGTGTGGCGGACCTGCGAGGAGCTCGAGATCCCCGTGCACTCGCACGGCGGCACCGGCCTCCCCGACTACGGCGACTACCCCGTCGCGAACCTGCTCTACGTGATGGAGGCACTCTTCTACTCGCAGCGGCCGTTCGTGCAGCTGATGCTGTCGGGCGTGTTCGAGCGGTTCCCACGCATGCGGTTCGTGATGACCGAGCTCGGCTGCGCGTGGGTGCCGCCGTTGCTCAAGCAGATGGACGCGACGATCGACCGCATCCGCAAGACCGGACGCACGGGCGAGCTCGCGTACGGCGAGGAGCACAAGCTGCCGCGCCTCGCGAGCGAGTACTTCGCGCAGAGCTGCTACATCGGCGTGAGCCAGCCCGGTCCGGCGGACGTCGACGCGATGCGCACGCTCGGGCTCGACCGGATGATGTGGGGCAGCGACTACCCGCACAACGAGGGCACCGGTCCCTACACGCGCGAGCACCTGCGCCAGCAGTTCCACGACTGGGATCCCGACGCCCTCCAACAGGTCCTGGCCGTTACCGCAGCAAGCCTCTACGGGTTCGACCTCGACGCCCTGGACCCGCTCGCACGTGAGTACGGGCCGACGGTCGGCGAGATCGCGCAGCCGCTCACGGAGCTCCCGGACGAGCCGAACGAGGCGTTGCTCCGGGGCCGGCGTCGGGCGAGCTGAGCGGCCCGACTACCAGACGGCTCGTTCGGGGTCGTCGACGGTCGCGTCGCGCCGCTCGGCCTCGTTGAGGTCGACCTCTCGGTCCTGGCCCCGCGTCGGATCGAACGTGCCGCCGAGCACCTGGTCACGCGCCGGACCGACGGCACGCGGCGACGCGACGGCGTCGAGCGTCGTCGCCAGGTGCTCGATCGCTTCGCTGAGCGCGCGCCGCTCCACGCGGTCCTCCTCGATGCGCCGGGCGAGCAGGTCGTATGCGTCGGAAAAGCGGTCGAGCGCGCGGACGAGATCGGCGTCGCGCGCGTCGATCTCCGCGCGTGATGCCTCGAACCTCCGGACGAGATCGGCCATCTGGTCGCGCACGTCGAGGTCCTTGCGCAGCCGCCCCTCGACGATCGCGACCGCGTCGACGACGCTCGCGCGCATCTCCGCCCGGGCCCGGCCCATCTCGTCGTGGACCGCCTGCACGAGCTCCGTACGCGAACGACTCCGCCGGCGGAATCTCACGTTCGGCAACGGTCCGCCTCCCACCCGGATCGAGATCGGCCCACCGTACACGGCGGGACGCTTCCCGACGGCGTGGGTCAGAGCTCGTGGGTCGCCATCCGCCCGGGCAGGTGACCCTCGCGCTGACGACCGACGACGTGGTCGTTGAGCGCGGCACGATCGCGGCGCACCTGCACAGCGTCGACGTCCGGCCGGTGGTCGCCGGGGCGCGGCGCGAGACCGAAGCCCGTGTACACGACGCGCCGTTCGGCCGAGACCGGCGGGCGGCTCATGTGCAGGGTGCACGAGCAGTGCACGGTCAGGTCGCCGGTGCGCGTCGGCAGCGGCACGCGCGGCAGGTCGAGCCCGTCCACACCGAGCGGCGCGACGTTCGCGCGGTGCGAACCCGCGACCGCGCCGAGCTCGCCGTTCTCCTGGGTCGCCCCGGTCACCGAGATGCCGACCGTCAGGCCGCAGCAGTGCCGGCTGTGACCGCCCATCGCGCAGTCCTTGTGCCAGCTCACGTCGGAGATGCCCTCGACGACGCCGACCTTCTTGTGCAGACCCTCGGCCGAGTCGCCGACATCGGGGTCGCGCGGGACGAAGCGGTCGTCGGTGAACGTCCCGATCGTGCGGAACCGCTCGTCGTGCAGCAGCTCACGGAGCGCGGGCGACTTCTGGTTGAAGCCGAGGATGCGCGACGCGTACCACTCCCCGTCCGCGGTGCGCGCCCACCAGGACGCGCCGTCGTCGCGTTCGGCGCTCGCGATCGCGTCGTCGAGGTCGGCGGAGACCGCGGCCATCTCGGCCTCGGTGAAGACGTTCGCGATGTGCAGGAAGCCGGCTTGGGCGAGGAAGTGACCAATCTCCTCGGGCGAGTCGTCGAGCGTGAAGGCGCGGTCCAGGTCGAGCGCTCGACCGCCGCGGTCGCGAACGTCGATCGTGCCCGTCTCGTAGACGGCGCGGCCGTCGAGCAGCGCGCGCAACACCGGCTCCCACGCGACGAAGTCGTCGACCGCGCCCTGTCGCATCGTGGCCCGACCCGTCATCTGCAGCCCGAACGTCGACGCGACGTCCTGCACCAGGTCGGAGAAGGCGTCCCGGTCGAGCGCCACGACCAGCGCGTCGCCGCCCGCACGACGCAGGTCGAGCCGTCCGTCGTCCGCCACCGCGAACGTGAACGGCTCCTCGTCGACGACCAGCGTCAGCGGGACCAGCCCGAGCCGGTCGGCGGCCCTGGCCGCGTCGATGCCGTTCGCGTCGCGCAGGAGCGGGAGCTGCTCCCGTACGAACGTGGCCGGATCGAGCGCCACGGCGTCGCCGTCGAAGCGCGTGCGGAAGTCGACCGTGACCATGAGGCCTCCTCGGGCGGTCATCGGAGCGTGAGCGGCGCGCCGATCGGGATGAACTCGTCGATGTTCGAGTTCGGCTTCCACCTGGGGTCGTGCTGCTCCAGCTGGAACGTGTCCTGCGCGTCGAGCTTGCCGGGACCGAACGACGCCACCGGCGCGACCGGCGAGGAGAACCTGCCGATCGACTCCACGCCCTTCAGCCACGTCTGCTGGTTCAGGTCCTTGCCGGCCGCCTTCGCGCCGTCGACGAAGATCTGCATCGTCGAGCATGCGGCCTGCATCGCGGCGTTCCCCGTCGAGTGGCCCAACGCGGTCTCCTCGCGCTGGGTCTTGATATCGATGCCGGTCGCCTGCTTGTAGACCGCGCGGCAGCGCTGCATCTCCGGCGTGTTGAACCCGGCGTCGGGGTCCGCCGACACGCTCAGGCCCCCGATGAACGGGAACTTGTCGAACGGGTTCGTGTACGCACCGGGCGTGACGTACGACGTGCTCGGCACGTAGATCGAGGGATGCCAGCCGACGGCGTCGTAGTTCGCCGCCTGCGGCGTGCCGCCGACGAGGATCAGCGCGTCCGCGTGCTCGTCGCGGAACCGCTGCGCGACGACGCGCTCCTGCGCGTTGAACGCCTGCGTGTCCGACGCGAGGACGTCGATGACCGCGGTGCTGACCGCCTTCGTGCCGGCCGCGTCCAACGCCTTGACGGTCAGGTCGACGAGCGGCTTCGAGTCGGGCGTCTGGCCCTCGATCGCGACCGTGTGACCCTTCAGCCGTCCCTGCTGCGCGAGCAGCGTGACGAGGGCCTTGATCGACCGTTCGTCGCTCGCGCCCGGGATCACCCACGGCGCGCGCGCCTTGGCCAGCGTCGCCTGGTTGAACCCGCTGTACGCGCCGACGAGGATCGTCGCGTGCTGCTGGGTGACGCACAGGTTGTTGTCACCGATGAAGCCGCCCAGCACCGCGAACACCTTGTCGTCCTCGGTGAGCTGCGTGCACGCCGTGATCTGCGGCGTGTTCGAGAGCACGTCGTACTTGGCGGTGAACAGCTCGAGCTTGCGACCGTTGATCCCGCCGCGCTCGTTCACGTCGTCGACGAGCGCCTTGATGACCTTGTCGTACGGCCCGTTGTCGACCTTGATGACACCCGTCTTGGCGAGCGCGGCGAGATCCGGATAGGAGAACCCGATCCGGATCGCGCCCGCGGTGACGCCCGTCGCGGACGTCGATGCCGCGACGGCACCCGACGTCGCGCTCGAGGAACCCTGGCTCGAGCTCTTGCTCGAGCACGCGGCACCGACGAGCGCCGCGAGCGCGAGCGCGAGCACGACCACCCACCGCCGGCCGGATCGAATGGACATCAGCGGACCCTCCCCCGAGGTCGTCGCGAGACGTGAGTCAGAGCAGACCGTGCAGCGCGTCGTCGATCGCGACGCGCAAGCGGTCGGCGTCGGGCAACGGCACGCCCGTCGATTCCTTCATCGCGATCCCGGCGTTGAGCGCGGCGATGAGCCACGCCGCGGTGTCGGGATCGCGTGTCTCCGACGCGGCGTCACGTATCCGCGCGTGCCGGTCGAGGTACAGCGCGGCGAGGCCCGCGGCGACGTCGGGGTCGTGGCGCGCCGCGGCCGCGGCGTCGACCTCGAGCACACGGATCTCGCGTCCCGGTTCGTCGAACATGAGCGCGATGCCGGCCGCGGGATCGGCCGCCGCCGCCTCGAAGTCGACCGCGTGGTCCCGCTCGGCGACCTTCGCGCGGATCACCTCGACGAGCAGCTGTCCCTTCGACCGGAAGTGCCCGTAGAGCGCGCCCTTGGTCAGCTTCGCGGCCGCCGCGATGTCCCGCGTCGACACCGCGCTGTAGCCGCGCTCGACGAACAGGCGCGCGGCGACGTCGACGAGGCGACGGCGGGTCGACGCCGACTTCGGCGTGCGGGGCGGGTCCGGCGGGACGAACGCCCGGCGGGTGGCATGCGGTGTGACCGGCACTGGGGTGTCCTCGTACGTCGGCCCGGCGTGTTTCGACCGCTGGAATATAGACCACTGGTCGAAACCGTGCACGGACCGGTAGCGTCCGGCTCGTGCGCCGCACTCCGTTCGACGACGGCTGGTCCGTCCGGCCGAAGACGAACCGCTTCGCCGAGCTCGCCGGCGAGACCGCACCGTGGACGCCGGTCACGCTCCCCCACGACGCGATGATCGGAACCCCGCGGTCGCCGTCCGCGAGCGCGGCAACCGGCTTCTTCAGGCCCGGCGTCTGGGAGTACCGCCGCACGCTCCACCTCCCGGCCGGGGATGCCGGCACGACGGTCGTGCTCGCGTTCGAGGGCGTGTACCGCGACGCCGTCGTCTGCGTGAACGACACCGTCGCCGCTCACCGGCCGTACGGGTACTCCAACTTCTTCGTCGCGATCGAGCATCTGCTGCGCGTCGGCGAGCCGAACGAGATCCGCGTCGAGGCGCGCGCGCACGACGACTCGCGCTGGTACCCGGGGGCCGGCATCCACCGCGACGTGTGGCTCCTGCAGGCGGGGCGCGTGCATCTCACACCCGACGGCCTCGACGTCCGCACTCCCGAGATCGACGACGACGGTGCGGTCGTGGTCGTCGCGGCGGTCGTGCGCAACGCATCCGTCGCGACCTCGCACCCGACGCTGCGCGCGGACGTCATCGACGCGGACGGTCGGCTCGTCACGACCGCCGAAACACCGGTGACGACGTTCCCCGGCGACTGCCTCACGGTGAGGCAGCGACTGTTCGTCCCGCGCGCCCACCGATGGAGCCCGGACGACCCGTACCTCTACCGTTGCCGCGTCACGCTCCTCGATGGCGGTGACGTCTTCGATGACGACTCGACGGCGTTCGGGATCCGCTCGCTCGCGCTCGACCCCGAGCGCGGGCTGCGGATCAACGGCGAGCCCGTCCTCTTGCGCGGCGCGTGCATCCACCACGACAACGGGCCGATCGGCACCGCGACGATCGCGCGCGCCGAGGAACGGCGGGTCGAGCTGTTGCAGGCGGCCGGCTTCAACGCGATCCGCAGCGCGCACAACCCGATGAGCTCGGCGATGCTCGACGCGTGCGACCGGCTCGGCATGCTCGTCATGGACGAGACGTTCGACATGTGGACCGTCTCGAAGTCCGACGACGACTACGCGCTGCGGTTCGAGCAGTGGTGGGAGGCCGACGTCGAGGCGATGGTGCGCAAGGACGTCAACCATCCGTCCGTGATCCTCTACAGCATCGGCAACGAGATCCCCGACGGCTCGGCCCCTGCCGGTGCGCGACGCGGGCGCGCGATCGCCGAGAAGGTCCGATCGCTCGACGACACGCGCTTCGTGACGCAAGCCGTCACCGGGTTCCTCGTCGCGGGGCGCGAGATCGGCGAGGAGATCCGGCGGACGTTCACGGACGGAACCGTGTCCGTGCCCGCGGGCGAGGAGACGGGCGTCAACACCATGGCGACCGTGCTCGGCGACGCGATGACGCGGGCGATGCGCGCGCAGTTCGTGACCGACAAGACGGCCGAGGCGTTCTCGTGCCTCGACGTCGCCGGGTACAACTACATGGAGACGCGCTTCGAGCTGGATCGCGAGCTCTTCCCGCAGCGCGTGATCGTCGCGACGGAGACGCATCCGCCCGCTATCGACACCGGCTGGTCGGCCGTGACGCGCATTCCTCAGGTCATCGGGGACTTCACGTGGACCGGCTGGGACTACCTCGGTGAGGCCGGCATCGGGCGAGTCGAGTACGGCGAGCCACCGAGCGCGTTCGGCATGGCGGCGTTCCAGGGCGCCTATCCGTGGCTCACGGCGTGGTGCGGTGATCTCGACATCACGGGTCACCGGCGACCGCAGTCGTACTACCGCGAGATCGTCTTCGGCCTGCGCGCCGACCCGTACGTCGCGGTCCGGCCGCCCGCGCACCACGGCGAGCCGATCGCGGCGTCGACGCCGTGGTCGTGGAGCGATGCCGTCGCGAGCTGGACGTGGCCGGGGTTCGAGCAGGAGCCCGTCGTCGTCGAGGTGTACGCGGACGCCGACGAGGTCGAGCTGCTCGTGAACGGCCGGTCGCTCGCCCGTGCCGCGGTCGGTCCCGCTCGCCGGTACCGCGCGGAGATCGAGACGCGCTACGAGCCGGGGACGCTGGAGGCCGTCGCGTTCCGTGGCGGTGCGGAGATCGGGCGCGCGTCGCTGCGCTCCGCGTCAGGGCGACTGCAACTGCGCGCGGAGGTCGATCGCGACGAGATCGGCGCGGACCCGTCCGACCTGGCCTTCGTCACGCTCACGCTCGTCGACGAGCAGGGAACGACGGACACGAGCGCCGACCGGAAGGTGACGGTCGAGCTCGACGGTCCCGCCGCGCTCCAGGGCTTCGCGAGCGCGGACCCTC